>JAHDEB010000147.1:0-10419 GCA_020629055.1 Chloroflexota bacterium | reverse complement strand
CGTACCGACACCTGAACCTGAGCCGGATGATACGCCTGCCCCTGACCCAGATCCTACTGATGAGCCGGATGAACCAGATGAGCCGGATGAGCCAGATGACGAAGATGAGCAAGGTGAGCCAACGCCCGAGCCCGAACCAGAAGCATAAAGTCGCCTCTAGGTAATTCACGCGCTATATTTGCCACATGCTGCTCTCATCGACCTGCCCTCTATGCCAATCATCGAAAATCGATCGGTATTTTAAAGATTCAAAACGTGAATACTTTCAATGCGGCCGGTGTGCTTTGGTCTTTGTGCCTGAACATTATTTTTTATCCTCGGCCGAAGAAAAAGCTGAATACGACTTGCATGAAAATTCGGCCGAAGATCCAGGCTACCGTGCGTTTCTAGGGCGACTATTTATCCCGATGCTCGCAAAACTACCAACTTCAGAGTGTCAAGGCTTAGATTTCGGATCAGGGCCGGGTCCAACACTATCTGTCATGTTTGAAGAAGCAGGCTATTCAGTCGCCCTTTATGACCCTTTTTACGCACACCGGCCTTCTGTATTCAATGACCAATATGATTTCATCACCGCAACCGAGGTGGTTGAGCATTTGCATCATCCTGCCAAAGAATTAGACCGCCTGTGGCGCTGTTTAAGGCCGGGGGGAATATTGGGCATCATGACAAAACGGGTAAACGATCTTTCCGCATTTTCGTCTTGGCACTATAAAAATGATCCGACGCACATCTGCTTCTTTTCAGAAGAAACTTTTAAATGGCTAGAAGCCAAATGGGGTGCCAAACTCGAAATTATTGGTAAAGATGTTGTTATGTTCACAAAATCTCCTCCCACTTTTGTTTAATATAACAAAGTCTCTAAGATGATTTCCTCTCTGGTTGAGATCTACCCTAATAAGTTTTCTGAAGAAGCTACAGACTTGCCTCTCAATATCTTTATTCTATTTCTATTCGAATAAAACGAATCTTTTACTTGGCACAGTTTTAGGCAGCCTAAGTGAGTATTGAAAATTTAGCCCCCATCAAAGTTAAAATTGCGTACAGATAATCGAACGTAATTTTAACCCTTAGTACTCTGGTCCCCTGTTATAATATCTGACAGTTGCTAAGGACTCATGTTTCTTACTCAGCTAAGAAAAGCTCATCAGCTATACAAGAACGCGAACATTGAATCAGAGTTAGTCTTAATTGCACTTCAACAAATTGGAGCCAGACATGGTTCGCAGCCTTTTATCTAATTAAATTAAACCCATATCATTCACAATAATTACCCTTGAAAAGTTCACAACGCATACTCATCACTGGTGGTGCCGGTTTTATCGGTTCTAACCTTACCCACAAACTGTTATCCCAAGGTCATCAAGTCACAGTTTTCGATAATCTGTCTCGCTCAGGTTGTAATCAAAACTTAGATTGGTTGCGCCAAACCCATGGAGACGATGCCTTTAAGTTGGTACATGCCAACTTAACAGATTTTGATAGCTTAAAAAAAGCAACTGAAGGAGCCGATAGAATCTATCATTTGGCTGGGCAAGTTGCTGTGACAACTTCTGTGATTAACCCACGCGAAGATTTCGAGGCAAATGCACTAGGCACTTTTAATGCACTAGAAGCGGCGCGGCAAGTGGGCAACGACCCTGTATTTCTGTACACCAGCACCAACAAAGTGTATGGTGGCATGGAAGAAATGGAGATCGTAGAGGGAGAAAATCGCTATCGGTATGGAACCTTACCCCATGGCATTCCTGAAACACAGTCTATCGACTTCCACTCACCTTATGGTTGTTCAAAGGGTGCAGGGGACCAATATACACGTGACTATGCTCGCATTTATGGATTGCGCACTGTGGTTGTGCGTCAAAGTTGTATCTATGGGTATCGTCAATTTGGCATCGAAGATCAAGGCTGGATCGCCTGGTTTATTATCGCGGCCTTGAAAAAACGCTCGATTAAAATCTATGGGAATGGCAAACAGGTTCGGGACATCCTATTTATCGATGACCTTTTGGATGCTTACGAGGCGATTATTGAAAATATCGATATCACCAAAGGGAATATTTACAACATTGGTGGCGGGGCGGACAAAACGATCAGCATTTGGACCGAGTTTGGACCATTGCTAGAAGAGCTGTTTGAAGAGCCTATTCCCGTATCAATGGAAGAATGGCGGCCGGGAGACCAACCGGTGTATATCAGCGACATTCGCAAAGCCAAAGAAGAGTTTGGCTGGGAACCTCAAATCTCTGCAAAAGAAGGTATTACCCGTCTTTTCCATTGGATTAAGAGCAACCAAGCCCTATTTGAGCATCTTTAAAGAGAAAGAGATAGGCACAGAAGAAGCGCATAGTATCGAGGAAAATCACCATGTCAAAAATTATGCTAATCGGCTACAACCCACCCGCTCTGGAGCGAGATGCAAAGATTGAGGCGGCTCATTACCGCACATGGCAATTCCTCGACCCCCTTCTTGAAGATGGGCATCAAATTTGCCTGGTTGCCAACACGATGCTTTCAACCCGCTCGGCCGAGGAAGCTCAATCGACTGAACTTCCACACGAGTGGGGTACACAGCTAGAGCATCATCCCCTAGCATTACATCAAGGGCGCAGCTGGAGCCGAGACCTGCAAAAAGTTCATGACGATTTTCAACCTGATTGTATCGTTGCCGTTAACTTTGATTGCTGTTTGGCCGCTACAAAGCTTAATACAGATCGGCCGATTTGGATGGACATCTATGGCGACTATATGACCATCGTTCAAGCCGCCTGTTATCGGGCGGGACAAGATCGAGGGATTTCGACATCGGTTGCGTTCTTCCGGCAGGTTTTAAAAACGGGCGATGCGTTTTCAGGCTGCGGCACCCCGCAAAAACATATGCTTGCAGGCGAACTCGCGTTTACCGGCCGCTTAAATGCCGAAACCTTCGGTTATGAGTATACGCACGTCGTACTGCCTGGCTCATCTCCGAAAGACGGGGCTGAAAATGCGGTGATCGAAACCCCATCTGAACAACCTGTCATTCCTGAAGAAGCGTTTGTTGTTCTATGGTGCGGTGGCTACAACACTTGGACAGACGTAGACACCCTTTTCGCAGGGTTAGAAATGGCGATGGAAAAAGACCCTGACGTCCATTTTCTTTCTGTTGGAGCCAACACGTATGAAGGTGCAGACAACGTTTATGACCGATTTAAAAATATGATTGCCAAATCAAAGTTTAAGGATAGGTACCACATGCTTGGTTGGCGGCCATATGCTGATGTTGCTTACTATTATCGAGAGAGTGATGTTGGGCTAAATATCGACGCGATGCACTACGAGACTGTATATGGCACCCGCACACGTCTGGTTGAAATGATCGCATCCGGCCTGCCCGTTATTACAAGCACGGGTTGTGAACTAAGTGACCTGATCGACCGAAAAGGGGCTGGGCTTATCTTTAACACCGCTGATTGGCAAGGGCTAGGTAAGCAGATTTTACGCTTGGCGACCAATCGGCCGTATTGCCGAGAGATGGCTAAGGTCGCCTTGAATTATGCTCAAAACGACCTTTCGTTTGGGGTAACGACAATGCCTGTGCGAAATTGGGTCAAAAATCCAACCCATGCTCCCGATGGGAAGAATGCATCTAGCTTTAAGCAGTTTGAATATCAAGCAAGATCAGTAGCGCGTCAATTAATTTGGCGATTTACAGGATTAGGGTTTGTGGCGAATCGTTCAGCTCGTAGGTCATAAACGCCAATGCAATTCTAAAAGCTAGGACGTTCACTTCTTTCGACAAGCTCAAGGAGCGAAAGCCCTAAAAACATAAATCATTGATCAGTGATTTGTAGACTTCAACCGCTTGCTCTAGCTCAGCAACGGGGACATGCTCTTGAATCGTATGAGCCACACCGATACTGCCGGGACCCAAAACCACCATTTGCGGAATCACATTCTTTAGATAAATACCATCAGTCCCGTAGGAAACGGTTTCCGGCTGACGGCCGTCAAGCGCGTTAACAGCGGCCGTCACCAACGGTGAATCGGTTGAGACAAAAAGCGGCTCATGCAAGCGGGAATCGACTTCGAAACCATATTTTTCAGCCGTGGTGACGATGCGATCAAACAATTCTTCGTTATTCGCTTTCGGCATGGTGCGAAAGCCGACACGACAAACAGCCTTGGGGGCAGTCACATTTCCGGCCGTATTAAAATCGGTCATCGTCATATTAAAACCGTTTGTCGGCGGATCAAACTCATCGTCCTGATAGTCAAGGTTTTTCATCGACAGGTCACGTAAATCTGCCATCTCGGCCATAAAGCGAGCCAATTCAAAATTAGCCGATACCCCTTTATCGGTACTAGAATGAGCCGCAACCCCATGAGAAGTCACCTTGGCCGACGCCCCCCCTTTGTGAGCATACACAGGTATCATTTCGGTTGGCTCAGCGATCACCCCAAAGGCCGGCCGTTCGTTCTTGAGCATTTGGGATTTCTCTGCCACAAATTTAGCCCCCAGTAACCCGATCTCTTCATCAGCCGTAATAACAATATAGACCGGCCGTTTTAACCGGCTGACATCAATCTGGCTTGCCGCAACAATCGTAGCCGCCAATGGCCCCTTCATATCGCAAGACCCTCGGCCGAACAAATTGCCCTCTTTAATTTCAGGTTCAAACGCAGGCCAATCAACCTCTTGCCCCGGAACAGTGTCACTATGGGAACAAAAAGCAAGTCCCCCACTCCCATCCCCTAATCGGCCAATCAGGTTAACTTTAAGCTCTCCCTGATCATCAGTATATTCTAGCCGTTCAACCTCACAGCCAATCTCCTCTAGCAACTGATGCAGATAATCTGAAACCGGGGCATTAGAGTCTCGGCTAACCGAGCGAATTTTAATCAGTGATTGGGTTAGTTCAACAACATTTTGGTGCATAAAGATTTACCTATAAGGGAATAAGAGTGAGTGGGTTAGCTTTTGAGGGTCGATTTTTTGACCAAACATAGGTTTATATTATTTTTAATTAAAAAGCCAATTTAATCCAAGAACTTACAGCCCAATAAACACAATCTTAATCTGTTTTGCCAATTAAAAACCCCTGCTATACTCATTCTCGGCATTGGAGTCAGCAACAACAAAAGTCGATAAGACAATAGTTTAATTCGGAGTGACGATGGCATCAATAGCAGAGACAGCTAACAAAATTGTAGAAAATATCGAAAACGTGATCGTGGGTAAGCGATCTGCAGTCGAGCTGACTGTTTTAGGTCTTTTATGTCAGGGACATGTATTAATTGAAGACGTCCCAGGCGTAGGTAAAACTGTTTTGGCACGATCATTGGCCAAATCGGTAGGATGCGCCTTTAGACGCATCCAGTTTACCCCTGATATGTTACCTACCGATGTGACCGGTGTATCGGTATTTAATCAAAAATCGCTTGAGTTTGAATTCCGGCCGGGCCCCATCTTTGCCCAAATCGTACTGACAGATGAAATCAATCGCGCCACTCCCAAAACTCAATCTGCATTACTTGAAGCGATGGAAGAACGGCAGGTCACAGTTGAAGGGACAACCCATCCGCTGACACCCCCATTTATGGTGGTTGCTACCCAGAACCCGATTGAATATGAAGGGACCTTTCCACTTCCGGAAGCTCAGTTAGACCGCTTTATGCTTCGCATTCGGTTAGGCTATCCAGATCGAGCCCAAGAATTAGCCGTCCTAGACCGTCAAGAAAAAGTGCATCCGATCAACAACCTAGAGCAGGTTGTCTCTTTAGAGGAGCTAACAGTGGCACAAAAAGCGATCAAAGACATTCATATCAATGAAGATGTTCGTGGCTATATTGTCGATTTAGTTCGGGAAACTCGGACCAATAACGATGTTTATCTAGGATCAAGTTCACGAGGAGCGATCGCACTGTTTCGATTGTGCCAAGCTTGGGCCGGAATCTCCGGCCGCGATTTTGTCACCCCAGACGATGTGAAAAAACTTGCGGTTCCCGCCTTGGCCCACCGCATTATCGTTGGCCCCGCCGCCCGAATTCGGGATGTATCGCCTGACGATGTGATTGACCGTGTGCTTAAAACTGTCACTGTTCCCGTATAGCCATGACCCGACGCAACGCCGTTTATCTCTTAATGATCCTATCTCTCATCGCAGGGCTTAGGACCGGTTGGCCATTCTTTTATACCTTTACCTACATGCTGGGTCTTATTCTCTTGGCTTCATTTGCTTGGGTCTGGTATTCCTTGCGGACGATTGACTTCTCCAGATCAACCCGCACCCGCAGAACCCAGGTCGGCCGCCCTTTAGAAGAACGGTTCCGGCTTAAAAACACCTCATGGGTGCCCAAGCTACCCATTGAGATTCTTGACCATTCAGATGTACCGGCCCATCAAGCGAGCCATGTCGTCAGCAGTTTATGGAGCAATCGAGGAACCCAGTGGCGTGTGCAAACGATATGTCGCCAGCGCGGCCGTTTTCGATTGGGGCCGATGATGTTACGCACAAGCGACCCTTTTGGCTTTTTTACCCTTGAAAAGCCGTTGGATATGACCGCGCCGGTTGTTATTTTCCCACTTAGCCTGCCGGTAACTCACTTTGTGCTCCCGGCCGGCGTATTGTCTGGGGGTGATGCCCTGCGGCGCAAGACCCATTTTGTAACAACCAATGCAGCTGGGGTGCGTGACTATGCCCCAGGGGACAGTCTCAATCGTATCCATTGGAAGAGCTCGGCCCGGCGCGGTCGCTTAATCGTCAAAGAATTTGAGTTAGACCCGCTGGCAGACATCTGGATCGTGCCAGACATGTCGGTTTATGATCAACATGCGGCCGAAGATGTCGTTTCTGGTATTTCGGCCAACCGGCTAGACGCCCTAAAAATGTTAGAGCTTGCCAAATTCGAGCTACCCGCCACAACAGAAGAATATATCGTAACGATCGCCGCATCGCTGTCTCAACATTTTCTTAAATCAAACAGATCAGTGGGGATGATGGCTTATGGGCACACCAACGAGGTTGTTCAACCTGACCGCGGCGTGCGCCAAGAGACAAAAATCTTTGAAACGCTTTCCGTGTTAAGAGCTGAAGGCGCCATCCCCCCCGAAAACCTGCTTTTGACAGAATCTCGCGTCTTTCCACGCGGCTCGACCGTCATTGTGATTACCCCCACCACCCGGCCGGAATGGGCAGAGGCGGCCCGCCAGCTGCGCCAACGCGGGTTACGCGTCGTTACTGTTTTAGTAGACCCATCAAGCTTTGGTGCCCGTCGCTCGAATGCAGAGTTAGTCACAGCGCTTCAAGGGCGAGAAATGGGTGTGCTCAAAATCGACAGAGGGGATGATATCGGAGCAGCACTTTCGGCCGTTTAGAACGGCCCACCCGATCGTTTTAGCCTAAGCCTCAAATCTACAGAAAACCTGGTCATAAAATGAGTCTGTTTGCATTTGTTCAATCCAACTTTTTAGGGAAAACTTAAGCAAACTATTCCGCAATCCCCTGAAGAGGTCAAATGAACGTGTCAAACAAAATTATTGAAGAGAATAAGCTCCCTGGAAATCCACCGACAGAATGGGACATCAACGGTTGGGGTGACCCGTCTATTCAAGGATTTGGGCACGATATCAGCATCAACCTAGGGGAGACGATTCAGTTCAAAATCAAAACGGATTCTATCGATTATCGGGTCGATATTTATCGGATGGGGTATTACGATGGGCTGGGAGCGCGTAAAGTCGATACGATAATGCCCACGGCCGAACTTCCCCAAATCCAGCCTGAGGGGTTGCGTGATCCGGTTACAAAATTATATGACTGCGGCAATTGGACCGTCTCGGCCGAGTGGCACTGCCCGGCCGAAGCCGTCTCTGGAATCTACTTCGCACGGTTGGTGCGGCAAGACCCATCCCCAACAAACTGGCGCTCAGAGGTGGTGAAAACACCAAACACAAAAGCTCCCGAGGCACGCGAACACGCATACGGAGCATCGGGTCATGGGAAATTGGCCAATGCCTTGATCGAACCTTGGGCCAGCCACATCTACTTCATCGTGCGTGATGATGCGAGCAGATCCGACATTATTTTTCAGACGGCCGACACCACTTGGCAAGCCTATAATCGATATGGTGGCCACAGCACTTACGCAGAGTTGGACCCAAACTATCCACGCATTCACGGCAAACCCAATCGTGCCCACAAAGTAAGCTACAACCGGCCGATAGAAACGCGTCACTATCGCGCTGTAAACAAAGTGTTTAATGGGGAATATCCTTTTGTACGTTGGCTAGAGCGTAATGGGTATGACGTCACCTATACCAGCGGGGTAGACAGCGATCGGCGCGGTGAACTTATCCAAAACCACCGTCTATTTTTATCGGTCGGCCATGATGAATATTGGTCTGGCGGCCAGCGCAAGCATGTCGAAGCGGCTCGTGCGGCCGGTGTGAACCTAGCCTTCTTTAGCGGCAACGAGATCTTTTGGAAAACCCGTTGGGAACCAAGTATCGACGAAAGTGAAACCGACTATCGGACGATGGTCACCTACAAAGAAACGCAGGATAACGCAAAAATTGATCCCAATCCCGACGTATGGACCGGGACTTGGCGCGATGGGCGCGACTTTAACCCGGAAGGGGCGCAGCCTGAAAACGCATTAACCGGTACGATTTTTACTGTAAATGCCTGGCGCAATGACCCGCTCATCGTTCCGGCCGAATACGGCCAATTGCGTCTGTGGCGTAACACAAAAGTGGCTGATTTAAAGGTGGGCGAAGAAGCGATCCTGCTCAAAGGGTTGTTAGGGCATGAATGGGATGAGGATATCGACAACGGTCATCGACCCCCAGGGCTTATCCGTTTATCAGAAACAACGGTCAATAATGTCTGGTACGTGCAAGATGAAGGGGGTGTTTTTGATTCTGGCACCGCCACCCATCACTTAACGCTGTACAAGCATGAAAGTGGCGCTTTGGTATTTGGGGCCGGCACCGTCCAATGGGGCTGGGGGCTAGATGCCCATCATGATACAGATACCGGCATTCCGCCAGAGAAGGCAAACCCCAGCTCTACTCGGATCGGGTTTGACCCCAATGGACCTGACATAACGATTCAGCAAGCAACGGTTAATTTGTTTGCCGACATGGGGGTGCAGCCGCTTAACCTGCAAGATGACTTGGTTCGGGCAGAAGCATCGGCCGACACACAGCCACCGATCTCTAAAATTACCAGTCCATTAAATGGAGCCACTGTAGCTGGCGAAGATCTAATCACAATCAGTGGCACAGCCGAGGATTTTGGTGGAGGAGTTGTCGCAGGTGTTGAAGTTTCGTTTGATGGAGGCAACCGTTGGCATCCGGCCGTTGGGCGCGAAAGTTGGTACATCGCCTGGCAAGCGCCTAAAAACGGCACATATAAAATATGCTGCCGGGCCATGGATGATAGTGCAAATTTAGAACAGGCGGCCGCGGGCATTAGCATCACAATCAACTAACATTTTGTTATTTTCGCCTCGCGACCAAAACTACACCAATTTCAAACGGATCATCGACCACCACAACATTGGCCATGTTCGGCGGCTCGATGCCCAAGTCAGATATCAGCAGTTTCAACTCGGCTGTAGCCTGTATCTCTTGCAATTCTGTGTCCAACATCGCTTGAACCATAAATGTCACCGGTATCGTTACATCTCGGACGGTTAATTGGCCCGTTAAAGGAAATTCAACTTCTGTACCAAGTGTGTAGCCATTTTCTAGAATTATTTGCTCATCTAAAACGAACGTCGCGGTTGGATATGTATAGGTTTGTAGCCATTTACTGCGTAAGCGCTCATCACGACGCTGTTGATTGGTACGCAACAGTGTTAAGTCAGCCGTAAAGTCTCCACCAAAGACACGTGGCGGGTCAGAATCAAGATCCAGCGCCAATGTTCCAACCAAACCAGGGCTATTACCAATCGCAAGCACTTCTTCTCCAGCATTCCGGTTGGGAACCTCGAGACTGACGCCGTCTAAGAATGTTTCGGTAATGCGGTAACGGACGCCAGAGTCAGGGCGATAGACGGTAAAAAGAGTGGCATCCTCTGGGTAAAAGGCCGATTCAATATTTTCTGGTTCAGCACCAGGAGCAGCCAAATCGTTACTCTGTCCACAAGATGCAAATCCCAGAAAAACTAGCATTAAGATAAAGCGTTTCATAGAGCCACTTTACCCGATCAAAAATCAGAATGAAACTGATCTAACCAACTGCCTGGCCCATGCATAGGAATCTTTGTGAAACCCTCAAAAAAAGGTACCATTTACCCTAAGTAATACAAGAAATATGAAAGAAACGCTCTTATCTCAACTTGAACTATCACCTGCCGATTGCGCTGCATTGCCAGGAAAAGTCCGTAATCGCATCCTCGACTTCCTCATCCGCTGGGAAGGATGGGGGGAAG
>JAHDEB010000146.1 GCA_020629055.1 Chloroflexota bacterium | reverse complement strand
GTGATCGATTAAACGAGGGCCGCGTATTGTGTCGGTTGGGCAGAATTTTCTTTTGGCTGGGCTTTGGGCACAATCAAGCGCCGCTTCATCCCTTTTCCGTTTTCTATAAAAAGCTCTAACTGAGCATTATGAGTTTGCAGCTGCTGAGCGATGCGGGCCATGCTCGTTTCAGGGTCTTGTACATAGGTGATCCTACACATTTTCCCTCTATAAAGTGTTTCTACTAAGGTGATTTTTTCGTCCGGGTGTATCCCGATACCGGTGTCACTTACCTCGATAACAAACTGGTCATTTACAACATTGATTTGAAGTTGAATTGTCCCCTCAAGCGTTTGTGCAATGGCGTTCTTAACCATTTGGGCCATCATCTCGCGCAATTGTTGACGATCGCCATAGATGTTAAGGCGGGGGTCAGTTGTTTGCCCTTCAGACCAGTTGTCGTCGGTATTAAGAATTAATCTGATTTTTTTATTGCGTGCCTCCATGACAAAATCGCTAAATACATCAAAAGCGATTTCATAGAGGTTTACAAACCCAAATTTTGCTGGGTATATCTCATCTGTATTTGTAGGTAGAGGAGCGTAAGTCGTCCACGACGGGGAATTGTTCTTGTTCATAAAATGTTGCCTAGTTTGTTTGGGACTCTTACCGGAGTGCAAAGGTCTCGGTGGCATAGGAATCGATCACATTATAGGGACTCGAATCGTTACCATCCAGAGGACTTTGTTCTTAATTGGTACTTCCTAAGTTATTTTCGGTTGGGATGTAGCTGAGTCAGTCCGTTTGACGCTGAGAAGCGATTAGATTCGCTTGAGGCCAAAGACAAACATGTTCTTCCTTGTTGATTATAGTGAGATTAGAGAGGGATTAAGCCATGGCTCTAATCTAGGGTGCATTGGTCCAAAGAGAGGTTATTTCCTCGTGATATAGATGCATATTGCAGCCAAATACTTACAACGACCCTTACTACGGTTGTACTAGTAGCTTGAAAATTGGCACCTCCGTCATGGGTGAAGGGTTGAAAAAGGTCTATTTTTTCTGACTTATGGGACTTATAGCGTAAAGATATTTGGGGAGATATCCATAAAATGGAGTGGTGCAAAGAATTTTTAATTCATTTGATGACTACGATGCATGTGCAAAAGTGACTGTGCACCCCTGCGGTAATAAATGTAGAGAAGATCAATCTATGCAGATGATCGTCTGAGTATAGATAGAAAGGCTTATTTATGGAACAAGAAGACCAAACCCCGATTAAAGAATCTGCTGGTGCGGGCATTTTAATTCGGATCATAGATGTACTGTTAGGAGAGCATAGGGATGAGTCCGCGAGAGGGCCATTGGCAGTATTGGTTCAATCATATGCGATCCCGATTTTGTTGGCGGCTGTTGCGACGGTTGGGGCTTTATCCGCTTATCGCATCATGACAAGTGATACCAATACGACGATGGTTTTGGGTCAAGAGGTTGCTTTTGCGCTGCGCGAAGAGATCGCTTTAGAAAGCAATGTTCAATCAGCTGTCACTTCGTATGTTCCAGGTGAAGGGCTGTATATTTTTACTAAGTTGTCTTTGCAAGAAAGTGATCAAGTACAAAGTTGGGTTACTTCATTTTTGGGCAAATCAAATGCGGATTTCCAAAGCCTGTCTCGCTCAGAATCATTGTTCTGGGTAACCGAATATGGGGATGAGGCTGTCACGTTAGAGGTTTTGGAAGCTCAGTTAAATATCGCCCCTAATCCGTCTGTGCACCAGTATGAAATTGTTGAAGAAGTTCCGTTGGCGTTAAGCGGCATTGTTAATGCCAATGCGGCGATACAGATTGAGCAAGAGTTGGTTCAAGGTGCCCAAGAGCAGCAGGCGGCCGCTTCTCGCGGGGATGCTGATGGGGGACAATATTCACAAACCGGTTTTGAATTGGTCGAAATTGAACCGATTTTGGCATGGTTCCCCCGTTACGATACTGATTTTACCTCTGCTGCCCCTGGTTGGTATTCGCTCTTTGGTGAATGGGAAATGGCTGGCGGTGTGTATTCACAGAATGATGCGGCCGCTTTTGACACCATCACCATGTTGGCCTCTCTGCCTTTGTCTCGATTTAGAACAGAGGTTGATTTTCGCCTAACCGAAGGCAGCATGAATGTTGGGCTGATTTTAGGATCACCGCAAATCGGCGGCCGGGCGGGTGCTGATCTGTTAGACATTAATAACAATGGAAACTTTATTCGATGGGGCTACTTCAGCAATACGGGCGGTTACATCAATCAAGGGGGCATTCCTTTGAATCCGCCGATTAATGACAACAGGTGGCACCGTTTGCTTATCGAGGGAGATGCGGGACTGTATACCGTTTCTATCGACGGCCGTGAGTTGGCAACATTCGAAGGGGTTAGCACTGAAGGGCATATCGGTCTTTTGACTTCTCAAGGGAGCTTAGAATTTGACAACTTCAGTATTGTGAACTACGCAGGGCCACCAGCCGGTACCGACAGTATTGCAGCGAATGGCGCTGATACATCGAGTGATTCCATCATCAATTCTGAAGAAGAAGTCGTTGAGACGGGGCCGCTAACCAATGAAGATTATTTGCCGGTATCTGATTTAGCCTTAAGTATTTATAAATCTGAATTTGATTCAGACCCAAATAGCTGGACACCGTTATCGGGTGATTGGAATGTGGTTGAAGGGGTTTACGAGCAGACAGACCCGGCCGGATACGATTACCTCTCGATGCTAGGCACCGACCCGATGACCCATTATGCGTATTCGGGCAAAGTTCGCTTGGCTCAAGGTGAGAGTGGTGGTGGATTTATCTACAGCGCGCCGAATCAAACCAGTAAATCCGGCTCTCATATGATCGACTTTGTCGATGCGGGTGGCTATTTACGCTGGGGGTATTTCGATGAGACCGGATCATACATTTATGTAGGCGGTACAGCGTTAGAACCAGGTTTGACTGACGGTCAATTTCATGACTTGCAGATTATTACCCACGAACGGGTTAGTACAATTTATTTTGATGGGGTAGAGCTAGCAGAAGTTGAAAATCGTACGATCGGCGGATATGTCGGACTGGTTTCAACATTGTCTCAGATTCAATTTGACGACATTCATTTAATTAGTCTGCCGGCCGAAGATGACTTAGAAACGATTTCTGAGGAATCGATCAACTACGATGATGGGTTTGAGCAGCCTACCGCCAGCCAATGGAACCCGTTGTCGGGCGATTGGGTTGTGTTTAGTGGTGAGTACCACCAGACCAACACAGACGGATTTGATCATATTTCTGGATCTGTCTTTTCAGGCGGGGAATATCGAATGACGGTTAAGACCCGGGTGGTTGAAGGGGAGATGGGCTCTGGCATCGTCTTCAGTATGAAAGACCGCAACAGCAAAGCTGAAAGCCAAGTCCTTAGTTTTACAAACGATGGGCAAGCGATCCAGTGGGGCTTTTTCGATGGTGCCGGTGAGTTTGTGTTTGAAGGGATCGTTACGGTGCCTGATGCAGGCGACGGTAGTTGGCAAGCGCTCGATTTAATCGTCCAAAACGGAGAAGCGCGCGTCGCATTGAATGGGGAGATTATCATCCCTAAATTTGAGCTCATTTATGATGAAGGCTATATCGGATTGGTCGCGAATACGAGCCATGTTGCCTACGATGACTTTGCGATACGGCCGATCGAAGAAGGATCGGTTGCTTCGGCCGAAATTCGCAATGTGGATACGACCATTGATTTTGAAGACGATGATCTAAAAGGGTGGCTGCCGATTGCAGGGGAATGGCGCATCAACGAAGGTGCCTTAGAACAAATGATGATTGATCAGTATGACCTGGTTAATTCTTACAACGTCAAACTGAATGCCCCCTATCAAATCAGCGCACAAATGCGTTATTTAGATGGGGAAATGGGTGGCGGATTTATATTTAATATGCAGAACCGAGATCGGAAAGCGTCTTCGCAGATGGTTTCGTTCACGGCACAAGGGACCTTTTTACAGTGGGGCGAATTTAATGATGAAGGATTTTTCACCTATTTAGGCGGTGTTGACATTTCTGATGTTCAAGATCGTGAATGGCACGACCTGCGCCTTGAAGTTGGTGAATCTACATTCCGCATCTTTTTAGACAATCAGTTAGTCGCAGATGATATCCCGGTTAAATATACGTCCGGTTTTCCTGGACTGTTTACCAATATTAGCCGTGTGCAATACGACGATTTCAGGGTTATCGGCGATACCGAAGTCTTTTTACTAGATGACTCAGAATAGCCAGAAACGCAAGTCAACAATGATTAGGATATAAAAATGAAAAAGATTTTTCGTACCATATTAGCGCCGTTTAACCGGCTAATATCACAAATTGTCAATGCCTCTGGTTGGCCCGAATTTGGCGCGCTGGCTCTGCTTGTCTTTTTGCCCACGATCGTTTATTGGGCACTGTGGTCAGACAATCCGATTGACAGAATGATTTTTACCGGCGATCTGCTGATTGATGCCTATCCCACGCGAGTACAGGTACACAGATTGCTCACCTCGGGGGAGGTGCCGTTGTGGAACATGTACCGAATGAGCGGTATGCCGCTGATCGCGGAAGCGGGCTCGGCCGTTTTTTACCTGCCGAACCTGGTTTTAGACCTGTTTTATTGGAACCAAGAGCTGCCTTACGAGGCGTTAGAAAGACTGGTTGTTTTTCATTTTTCGATCGCAGGCGTGTTGATGTTTGGCTTTTTACGCAACCTTCGGCTGCCGGTCCACGCTTCATTAGTGGGTGCAATCGCATTTCAGTTTAACGGCTTTTTTGTAGGTCATTTTGATCAATATGGCATGTTTGCTGTAGTCGTTTGGGTCCCCGGTATTTTATGGATGCTAGACAGAGCTTGGCATTATGCTGAAGGGCATCAGCAAACGCTGTATATGATTTTCGCCGGCTTTTTTATTAGCCAGTTGGTAATGGGCGGAAACCCTCAGCTTATCTTCTATTGCGCTCTGTTTGTTTTAGCCTATTTTCTGTTTCGCTGGATCTTTGTTCTGCAATTGTGGCGCTTCTTAATGGATTTAGATTTTGGCACGTTGTGGGAGCATCCGGTATTTCGAATTCCGATTTTATCTGTCATTGCCGTTATGTTCGCGGCCGGGCTTTCTGCGATCGCCACATTGCCGATGATCGAACGGATCAAGCTAACCGTCTCTGCTGGTGACGGTGGATATGCGGTATCGGCACAATCTCCCCTGATGCCCCGCAACCTAATCACTTTGTTGATGCCCGAGTTCCTAGATTGGAGCGGCAACGAGTTTAGGATTTATGCTGGTATTTTGACCCTTGTTTTAGTCTTGGTCGCTTGGTATGTACCCAATGAAAAGATCCCCGAACGGAACTTCTTCACCGGCGTCATTATCTTCTCGGTTATTTTGGCAATGGGTAGCTTTACCGTCGTTCACGGCTGGCTTTACCAGTTTGTCCCCGGCTTTTCAGTGCTAAATGTCACATCCCGCATTTTTTACTTTGCCAACATCGGCTTTGCCGTAATGGCCGCATATGGGGCTCAAGTGGTTTTCCGCACATTGCAAGATGATGAAAAAGCGCGACTGATGTTCATGGTGCATAGCTCGCGTGGGGTTTTTGCTGTGCTGGGGCTGATTGCGGTGTTGCTCTATTTAGCACTCATTTGGGTTTACCCAGAATCAGGTGAAACCTTCGGTTTTCAAGAATCGATATTAAATAGCGAAGCGATGAGCAGCGACCGGTACGCTTTCCTAACCCAATTCTCGAATCAATTTATCATTTTTATTTTCTTCCTGTCGGCCTCGGTCGCGATTTTATATTTGCGGGCTTCTGAAAATGTACAACCGAATATGATCGTTGCGGGGGTCATCATGTTAATGCTGCTAGACATGACCACGTTTGTTAATCGTTTTGGCATGTCACAGGTGCCAGACCTCGCCAGTGTCAACTTTGAAGATTACGATGTGCCGCTTGCTGAATGGGAAGTTCGTGAGCGCGACCAGCTGGTTAACTTTATATCCCAATTGCCAAAGCCGATGCGGGTAGAAAACCGTGATGGGATTTTCCCCGACCATTTTGGCCAAGATTGGGGTGTTTTGATTTCTACCGGTGAGCAAAGTCGTGAACTTGTGACCCGTGACTCGTTGATTAATAGCTGGCCGTTGATATCTGATCCCACCCAGAGGGATCTACTCAATGTCCATTATATTTTGACGAGTGCTAACAATCCGAATCCGCCAGAAGATGGGGCGCGACTGATTTTAAGTAATTCTCAAGGGAAAATTTGGCAGCGGGGTGTGACACCTCAATACGCAAATTTTAGTGTGCGTGTCCGGCCGACCGTTTACGGTTCACCCATCAACTCGTATCTAAATATCGCCCCAGAAAACCCTTATGGGCAACCTACAATTAGCAAGACCGGATCTCGCCTTGCGGTTAAGTTAGAGCAAGATTGGTCTGAACTAACCGGTAATTATCTCTATTCAATTGGTGAGACCGGCCTTACTTCTCCTGTGGACATCTCGGTAGTCTCGTCAGGTATTGGCGGCTACGGCGGTGTCTTGGTAGATGGTGTGCCGGTAACAAAGCAAGAAAAAGGGTTGGTGCTGGCCGTTGTTGACCCCGAAACTGGGAGAGTCATTCAAACCGACCATTTTGATACCTTCCGCTTTGAACGTGAAACCGAGCGCTTTTTAGAAACGATCGAATCGATCGAAGAAGGGGCGATTGTTTCTGTTGCTTCATTTGATGATGGGCTGTCTCTTTTAGACGAAACTTCTGCAATTGCGGTGGCGGCCCTAGGCGGCCGAGAAGACCTTGATGGGCTGGCCGGATTTAATTACGGCATTATCGGGGTGCGCGGGGCTGAACCCGGAACCGCCATGGAAATCTTGCAAACCGATCCGATTCAGCTAGACATCGGTATCGCTGCATCTAGAAGTAACGATGTGAATACGCTGGGCTTCAGCAGCCAAGTGGTTCGCTATGACCACGATCAAATCACGTTATTGGTAGACAATACGACCCGTGGATTGCTCACTGTAAGTGAGTCGATTTACCCTGGTTGGCGCGTCTATGTCAACGGCATCGAAGAAGATCTGCTTGTATCCAACGGTAACTTTAGAGCGGTCATCCTGCCGCCGGCCGAAGCTGGTGTCTCCAACGAAGTATCTTTTGTTTTTGACCCATTCACCGTCCGCTATGGGATGGGAATCTCTTTGCTGACAGTATTTATTATCTTTGGGCTAGCTGGCGTTTCGATCTTCCTAGTGATTGGCGAAACAGCTATGGGTGCCTTTAAGGGACTTTTGCGCAGGTTAAAAGAGGCCTTGGATCAACCTAAGCCGGAGCTGGGACAGGAATCAGGAGATTAATGATGCACAGACGAGAAGGTAGCGTAGTATTCAAGCCCCTTTTCTATCTTTTTCTTTTGCTTGGATTGGTCGGGTGCAGCTTAGGCAGCCCAGATGTAGAGCCAGATGCGGAAATGGAGATAGAAGAGTCAGAGACGGCAATCGTTGGTGAAGCCACGGCCGAATCTGATGAGGCAGAGCTGATCGAAGATACAGATTATGAGCTGCTCGAAGATGGGGAACTCCGAATGGAGATGGTCGAGGCTGACAGCAACTTTGTTCAGATCGACAATTTCGACTCTCATTTATGGATCGATTCTGGCAAAGAATATTTTAAACGTGGCCAGTTTAACTATAGCGACAAACACCATACTCAAGGTGAAAATGCTTGGCACATCGTCGCCCCGCTTGAAGATTTAGGAACCAGTGGCGATCTTGCCCGCAATTCGGTTGAATTTATGCTGGCGCGCGATTTGCCCGTTGGTGAAGATTGGACCCGTTATGATTTTGCGACTTTTGACATCTACATGGAAGAAAACCCGACCGGCCTTTCTGAAACCCGACTCTGTTTAGAGAATTCAGATGCGAAACAGGCCTGTGCGGTGATGATTTTAGGCTGGCAGTTGTTTCAGTGGGACAACCGTCAGATGACCTTCCCCCTAAAAGGGAATGCCCATATTTACCGCGCCATTCCAGACGATATTTTAAGCGATGTGCGCAAGGTTTATCTGGCCGTTTACCGATATAGTGACCAAGCTGTCGGTGAAGGGCAAACCTTAGACGAGCTAAACTTTCATATCGATAATTTTCGGTTAGATGGGTCTGAAGCTTGGGACGTGTTTGACGGGCCAGCGATGGATTGGTCTGTCGCAGACGAGGCGAGTACGGCCGGTGGCCAAACGCATACGCGCACCTATCGGGGCAGTGCTGGATCTCTGTATCTGGGATGGGACAAAGATAGCTGGGAAGCGAATAATTATCCGTCTGTCGGGACAAATAGTTTGGCAGATGCGCTGTCTGAAAACGCAACCAACTGGTCAGAAATACAATATATTCGCGCAAAAGTTTATGCGCCAGACCGCTTGTTGCCGCTTGAATTTAACCTTGTTTCCGGTGCAGACCGGGTGAGGTCATCAACCAGCGTGGTGCAGCAGGATGGGGTTTGGGCAACGATGTTGTGGAAGCTGCCGGTAAGACAGCCAAACTTTAACTACAACAATGTCACCGGTCTTGAACTGGTTATGCCGGGCACGGCCGATTTTCCATCTGGCGAATTGTGGCTGGACGATCTTGAAATCGGGCAGTCTGTGATGTTCCCCAGTGATGTTGAAGTACGCTTTGAACGTGAAACAAGCTTTATCTCGTGGCGAAACCCAGATGATCCAAGTATTGATCGTGTTTTTGTCTGGGCCAGCCGGGCAGGATACCCAACCGGCCCAGAAGAGGGTGAAGAGGTCTGCTCGATTCAACCTGAAGGTGAGGTTAGTTTTTGCGACCATTTTGACCTAAAGCCGGGTGAACAATGGTATTACACCGTGGCCGGCCGCAGTCGATACGCCTACCACTATGCAGATGGGGCGAGCTTGGCCGATGGCACGCGCAGTATGTTTACATACAGCCCACCAAATGCCAGCTATGAAGTCGCCTTTAACCGGCATAACGGGGGCATGATCTATTTGATGGATTTAGAGTCAGGCAAAACGGTAAGCCAGGGTAGCGTCCAAGAAGATTTATGGAAGCTGGTTTTTTACAACGAAACTGATTTTCCGACCTTGCGATCGTCTGACTTTTCGGCCGATTCTGAAACAATGAACTTTGGCATCGACGCCAGTCAAAACCGACTCGTCTACAGGCTAAACAAAGATGGTAAGAAACTAGAACTCGCGATTCAACTCATCCCGGTTGATGATAAAGGGTTTGACATGAAGGTCACCATCGATAACCAGACGGGTGAGGCGATTCGAACCGTTTCAGCCCCACATCGACTCGGGTTTTTGAAAAATGATATTCAACGGGTCCTTTACCCGATTCAGGAAGGGCTTGTGCTGCTGCCTGAATTTTTTGAAGAAGATCGAACGACCTACTTGGCTCGCCCACCCCTATTTGCCGATATCTTGGCTGTAGATTCAAAAGCGGGTGACTTCGCCGTGTATATGATTCAAGATAGTCTGTACCACGCTGATATTATCCCCAACCATGATCCGACCAAACCGGTTTTCCAGCCCAATAACCTAGAGTTAGGTGGAGCGGGTGACTATGGTTATATGAGCTTCGACATGGTTACATTTATCCCTGACGGGGAAACATGGGAAAGTGGCACGTTGAGGGTACGAATTAATCGGACATTCCGCCAAATTGCGGCCGATTATCGGACCGATAACGGTTTTGATGACCCTGAAAGATACCCGACCTTAAGAGACAAGCTTGAACCCCATGGCTTTTATGACGAGCTTGCGAACAGCCCGATTATGTCAGTTGAACTTTACAAAGTAATCGACTGGCTAAAAGCCCCACGAGGGGATGTGTGGCGCACGATTGAAGAAAAATGGCTAAAGCGTTTACCAGCCCCAAGCGTGTTGCATTTGACCCACTGGCAATATGGGCGTGACTGGTATGACGAGCCTCTTGAAAATCACAAGCTAGAAGATGACCATCCGGAAGCACTCCCGATTTGGTGGAGCCGTTATGGCAGTGAAGAAGACTTTTTAAGTTTAATCGAAACGGCCGGCGAAGAAGGGTTCTTGACGATGCCGTTTACCAATTGGACGATCTGGAACACGGTTGATCCGCTGACAAAAGAAATCCCTACACCGGAACAAATGCCGATGGGAACCCGTAAAATTCGAGGTCCCGAATACCCGTGGTACGAATACAAAGGGTATATGGTCGAGCCATGGGCCGACGAAGTGCATGAGCGGAATACGAAAATGTTTGAGACCTACACCCGAACCTATCCACAAGACATTATGTTTGTCGATATGACCGGTGAACGCAGCTGGCGCTATGCGTTAATGGATGATGGCGAGACCGCTTCGGCCGCCGCCTATACCCAAGCGACCATCGATGAAAATGAACGTTTGTCGAAAATCAAACCCCTATTCACCGAAGGGGTCTTTGACCAAATCGCCAATTCGGTCAGTGGGTATGCCCAAACGCTGCAGCAAAAGTTCTGGAACGGGATTTTGTTGCATTTGGGTGAAGAGTATGAACATTGGGTGCCATACCCATTTGCGGCCGACGTGCTGCATGAAAACGTGGCGTTTTATCAGCATGACCTGAACCTAGAAGTTTGGGCATCTGAAGAGCAATATCTGTTTACCTATTACGTGACGTTTGGCTACAACTTTATGGTTGACCTTAGCAAGCACTTTGGTGAAGACGAATATTGGATTCAGACACTAGATACCTTCCAAAAGGTTGTTAATTCCCAAACCTTTGGTGAACCGTTGCGCGATTACAAGCTACTCACTGATGACCGGCAGGTGGTACAAACACGTTGGGGGGATGGGCAGAACGAGATGATTATCACCGCTTCTTTCCATCGCGAGGGGACTGAAGAGCGGATATGGCAGGTCGATGGATTCTCGATTGCCCCTGATGGGTTTTATGCCCGTACCGAGAAAGGGGATCGAATCGCCGGAATTTTTAATGGTCAGTTTAACGGCAATGACTTATCTGGCGGTGACCATTGGATTACGGTGCATGAGAAAAACGGAATGACGGAGATCCAGCAGCCGCAGGGTGAAAATACCTTGATTTCTGTTCGACGGCCGGAAGTCTGGATCAAAGATTCTGAGATCAAAGTGGTCCGAGAGATGTATGACGGCACCTATATCGAAGGTGAGATCGCCATTGTAGGGCCGAATATGTTGACGGTTAACTACGAAACGGTGGTTGGCCCAGAGCTGGTGCGTAAGTACATTCTGTTCTACGGTCCAGACCGCTTTAGTACGATCGATGCAGAAATCTACTTAAATACGATCGCCACGGCCGATGATGACCGGATTAACTTTGTGCAATTTGCAGACCTTTGGCGCTTAACGCCAGATTCAATTCCGCAGCTTCAGGTTGAAAATGCGGGGGTTGAAAGCGTTGGGGACGGCCGGTATTCGATCAGCAAATTGTCGGAGGATTCAGAGCCACGACGCTTTGAAACCGAGACGGTCAGCTTCGCCTTTAACCGGCCGCTAGTCTTTACCGCCAACATTCTTGACCTGTCACTCAGTGACAGGATTGTTTTCCAACTGCAAGAGCAGGGTGGTGACTTTGAAACATTTGATTTAATGGTTGCCGGCCGCACATTCGCCTATCGGGTTGATCTGCGCGACATCACCGGTTGGAACGAACCGCATGATTTTTCGATTATTGCGTGGTTGCCTGGCAGCATGGAACCGATTGTGGTTCAAGAGCTGATGATGCAGGTGCAGCTAAGCGATGGTGATATTGCTGAAGATATTCTGGCCGGTGTCGTTGATGCTGAAACTGAATCAGCCGTGGAAGCTGCCCCCGAAACCGAAGGTGATACGGCCGTTGATGAATCGGCCCAAATTTCGATTGATGAGTTTGTGTTTGAAGACAAGCTGATCAATTATGGTTGGAACGAAACAAACGTCGTGCTCTTAAGTGCCGACGATGGGGGGCTTATCATGGCCGAAAATGCCCCAGACACCGATTTCGGCCGCATCGAATCTAAGCCATTCACTGTGCCAGTGTTAGACGAACTCGTAATCGATCTGTTTGTCAGCAACCTGACGCCGGGTGGGTCTTATACCATTCAGCTGCAAGAAGACGAAGGTGATTACCGATCATTTGATATTTATACGGGAGACGCCCCCAATAGTTTGGCACTGAATCTGCAAGAAATGACCGGCTGGAAAGGTGAAAAGACCTTCCGCTTTGTTGTTTGGCTAAGCGGCGAAGGGGCTGAAATGCAACTGGATCGTCTGTCGATTACCCCAGCCCAGAACGCCAACAACGAGACGTTTGAGCTGACCGAAGTCCAGCCAATTTGGTGGGAAGAAACATTCAACCCGGTGACGAATATTTGGCAAACGCAAGATATCGCGACAGAAGCGACGGCCGAAGGCAGTATGCTGTTGAGCGTAACCAATGAGAATGTAGACGGCCCATTTGGTAAATATGAAAGCGACATCATTACCGCAGATTTAGACAGCTATCCGATTTTAGAAATCGATATCAACGCGGTTGCAGCGGGTAGTAGCTATGCGATTCAAATTCAAGAAGAAGGGGGGCTCTACCGTAATTTTGACGCGGTGGCTGATTCGGCTCCTTCAAAGCAGACGATTGATCTTCGTCAAATCTCAGGTTGGGATGGTGAGAAATCGTTCCGCGTTTTGATTTGGGTCACGGGTGAAAGTATTACGTTGAATAACGTACGCTTAAAGACAATCGATGCCGAATAGTCTCTAGTCATTGGCCCACCTGATATTTTGAACCTTTCGGCCGGTCCAAAATATCAGGCATGTCATCAGGTTTCATCCGATCTATCTTCGGTCAAACTTTGATTTTAGACACCGAAACTTAATCCTGATCGGGGCACATTTACCATGAAGGGGGATCACCTGCATCGGGAGGGATCGGAATGCCATCCGGGATTCTTTTTAATCTGGAGCAATTAATCGTGCGAACCTCTTCCCATTTAAACCCAGCTTTCTCAAATTCCCTTGGGTTTTCGATCCAACGTTTCTTATCTTCTTCCAGCTGGTAAATATGGGGTTGGGTGTTGCATTTGATTAGGGCGTGTAAAGCAGGCCCATCATCAAATTGGTTGACAAACGCTTGATCCACTTCTTTCACTTGTGACCAATAGTAACCATTTTCTTCAAAAGCTGTGAGCGAGCTGATCCAACGTTTTTGATTGTCTTCTAGAACGTAAATTTTGTCGCCGGGACCTTTGAAGACCAAGCCATCTCGGACGATTAGCGCCTGTTCATCCGGCATGGCGCGCGCTAAGCTGGTGCCAAAACGATTGAATGGGACGTTAACGATGACGATGAGAAGGGCCAGCGCAATCGCCAAACGATAAAAGATCTTGTTCATGTGTATCGATGGTAACGGATCGCCCAGCGGTTCTTCTATGACCTCTTCCGGTAGTTCAGCTTCAGCCTCAGAGGTTTTCGGGTCAGTGTTTCCGGTCTTTGACTCTTCTGGGGCCACTGATTTGAACGCATTGGCATACTTTTTCCGCTCGGCCGGTGTTGCTTGACTTTCATCTTGCTGATCTTTTTTCGATTTTGCTTCAACCTTTTGCTTTGCCTTCTGTTTCGATGTGGGGGTGTCTGCTTTATCAGAACCGCCCGCTTTTCGTTCTTGATGACGCTCGCTGAGGGCGTCTAATAGCAAGTCGAGTATCTGGTCTACCGCTTTTTCTTTTTTTTCAGACATCTTGTTTTAGATTTGGGATGCTAGATGGTCGATATCACCTGACTTGATGCTGCGCATAGTCAATCAATACCTATGATCTAATATCTTATGTCCCCTTCTATTGGACAGTTAGAAATCCAAGAATCTCGCCAAAGCTGGCAAAGATGTTGGTGTAAAAGTTGCCGCCCAGCTGCCGAAATAGTTCAAATTCAAGCTCGGGTGCGCCAAAAAATGGGCGAATGGTCCAGGCCAATTGGCTGCCGACAAAGGCGTACAGGAACATCCACATCCGCAAGACGTACCTGCGCCCGGCAGCCCCTTGGCTACCACCATCGGCCGACACGATTCGCATCCCCTGAGCCAAAAAGATGACGCCCATAATGCCAGAGGCGGAAAAAATCGCGACATTCAGCAATTTAAAAAATTGATATTGGCTAGTGGTCAGTAGAAAGAAGAGGGTGATGGGGGCAAAAGAAAGGAGCAAGACGGCGGTTACCGTAATGGCGGTCAAAATTAGCGCCACATTTTGGGCAATACTTTGGTTTGATCCAAACAGCACATTGAAAAAGTACAAGGTGGGGGCGCAAATAAATAGTGTGGCCAAAAACATCATTGGCAGTTTTAAGGCTGAACTTATCGCCTGCCACAAACTATGGCTAGACCCCATCACTGCCCCATACAGGGCGAAAAAGATCAGGCTAGATACGAGCATCGCGCGCATTTTTTCGGACAATCGGACGCCGTCCCTAATTTCACTAAAAAAATGGGTCCTGTTTCTCAGGATTGTTTCAATAATCGCTAAATCATTCATAGTTAAAGATGCACGTTTGCGAAGCGCAAACATCACATGAATAGGTCAAATTAAGGTTTGACTCGCTCTGGGTTTGATTGAAAATTTTGTTGCCACTTGCATTTACCAGCTTTGAATATTGGGTAGGGCGATAAAAATCACAGTGAAGAACCAAAAGATTCCCCAACTGACCATGGCATAGTGCCACTTGCTAAACTGCAAAAGCGGGACAACTAAACAAACAACAGCAACGATCCAAAAAGCGGGGCGCAATAGAAACGTCTGCCAGCCAATGGCCGAGCCATCTGGTGCAAACGCTAGCCAGCGCAAGATAAGGGCGGCCGCGGTCGGGATGATGCAAGCGATCACCGCGTCGGCCGATTCCCACTGCAGATGGACCTCTTTTAATGCCTCGGCCGTGATCGTGACACCGAAATCAGCTGCCGCTTGTTCCAAGATGATTCCGTCTGATAATCCTTGGGCACGGCCATCAGCCAGAGCATCCTCAAAGTGGGTACGGATCTCGTCGAGAATCTCTTTTTCCGTTTCACGGCTTAAATTCATCTCTTGGCGTATTTGGTTGAGGACTGAGTTAATGGTTAACATTGAGAAGCTAAAAACGAAGCTAGAAAAGATGCGAAAGGTAAAACTGAGTTCGGTCTGATTTCCCGTTCAGCCTAACCTGGGTTATCCGATCATTTCCTGCATTTGGGTCATAAAGGCTTTCCATTCCGCTTTTTGGTCGCCCAAGGCCTCGGTCCCAGCCACAGTGATTGAGTAGTATTTGCGTTTGCGCCCCGTTGCGGGGGTGCGCCATTCGGCCGTCACCAGCCCCTCTTTCTGCATACGATGCAGTGTTGGGTACAAAAGCCCTTCTTTCATGTCGAAATAGCCTGCTGAGCGTTTGCGTAGCTCTTGAGTTAGCTCGTAACCATACATTGGCCGGTCTGCGACCAGGGCCAATATCAAGGTCTCGCTGCTCCCTTTTTTGATTTGGTCTTTGACAGTCATTTGATCTCCAATACATATGATAATTATGTATAAGTATATGACCCACAACTCAACTGTCAACCTACGTTTCTAAAACG
>JAHDEB010000145.1 GCA_020629055.1 Chloroflexota bacterium | reverse complement strand
CAACAGTTGCTGTTTCTGTAGCCGTTTCGGTAGGTACAACAGTTGCTGTTTCTGTAGCCGTTTCAGTTGGTACGGCCGTTGGTGTTTCTGTCACAGGATCATCCCCAGCTAAATCCCATCCTAAATCTTGCAGCAGGGCCGCACCGACGGGGCCGGGTGAATGGTTGGCGACACCGCTTGAAAGGCTTGGCATCATCAATGAATTTGGGGTGCCGCTAAACGTGTTTAGGTCGAAATGGGAATAACTCGACCCTTGTTGCCAAGATGCCGGTGCATATAGCTTGGCACTAGAATCTCCATTTGCAGCTTGAACATTGGAGCCCGCAAAAAAGATGTTGTTACTTTGGAATAGGGAGGCTAACTGGGGCGATGTATTTGGATAAACCGATGTATCAATCACATTTTGCCCAACCCCATCCTCAACATATCGGTCGAAAATAAAGGGGAATCCAGAGCCCAGACCCCATCGGCCGACGGTTTGTCCATCAAGTAGCCCCACTTCTGCAGATCCTGCAAAACCGATACCGTGGCCAACCTCATGTAGCACAACTGTGACAAAATCATGCTGATTAAAAGCGGGTTGCCCATCGGTCCCGAAATACCAATTGACATCGTCAGAATTAAAAGCGGCACGGATCTCCGGTTTACTTGGATCTATATCTGATCCTGCCAGCGCATTGGCTAATGCGCTTGGGTACCAAGTGTCAGAAATCGGTGCGCCAGAAAAATTTCTATGATTGCCCCATGCACCTGCGTATCCCAAGCTGCCGGCTCTATTAAAATCTTCCCAACAGGCATGTACTTCAATCGGTACGTCTGAAACTATAATGCTCCCCCAAATGTTTAATGCATGCGTAAAGGCGGTCTTCGCATTTTCTGGCCAATCCGAAAGTTGATCTTGATTGCTACAAATGGATGAATTGTAGATGACATTGATGGTGGTCAGCTGAGGAGCTCGGCTGACATTGATTGGTGGTGGGGTGAAGCCGCTGCCACTTTTCCCAGAATCTTTAAATTGAACAATTACTTTTTCGTCTAAGGTTGTTGTTTCAGCCGTTTCTCCACTGGCAAATGAAATAGTTGTAAGCCCAGCCAATAACATCAAGATCGTAAGCGCCAACACCCGTGAAGTTAAAATTTTATTTGTTTCCATTCTTCCTCTTTTTCTCATTACCTCGTCAACTAAGGTAAATCGTACTCTTTAGGAAATGATTGAAACTATCAATACGTTTACGATTTCAGGTATTCGATTGTTAAGTCTGCTTCACTTCGGGGTGAAAGGCTATGTTTAAAGTCAATATCGGCTCGGTTGATACCGCCAGCACCATGCCGCGGCCGGGCACCAACTTGGGCAGCCGCCATCAGGGGGTGTGGGTTCAAATTTACCTGCACGTGCCTGCTCAACCGCTTGCCAAGCATAATTTGTGGCGACTTCGGCCGCATCTTCTGGCCCATCGCCGTATTTGGCTAACTGGAATTGGCTTGGCTCACTCTTTTTAAAATGCCAATAGAATCCATCCGTGACCGCCCCCAAATTTAAAGCGTGTTCAACCGCCAAAGCGTACAGCGGCAACTGCAGCTTTTCTCCCTTTTCAAATTTCGCTTTGCTAAAGCCAGCTTTGCCACCCAATTTATAGTCGATGATGCGTAGCTCCCCGGCCGCATTTTGATCGACTCGGTCGATGTAACCACGCAGCCTGAGTTGGTCAGATTCTGACCCGTTATCTTTTTGCAAAACAAGTGGCGCGTTGCCGTGCATACCAAAAGCCGCTTCGGCCTGTAAAAAGCGCCAGTTGTCATCGGCCAACTTTAAAATAGACGTTGTCACATTTTCGATAATGTCCGCTTTGGTCTGTGACCACCACGCTGTTTCTCGGAAGCCCTGCTTTTCAGGAGCGGCCGCCAAAACAGGCCCAGCCATTTTGCTGACGAACGCTTGCATTTCGTCACGGTCGGCCGTATCTGGGACTCCGGCCGTGTACGCCTGTTCAAAAATGTCATGGTACAGTGTGCCGGTTTGGGCCACGTCCATCCCCTCGGCCGGTTCCGGTCGGGGTTCAACTTTGAGCACGTTTTTCACATAGAACATCATGCCGCATTTCAAAGCATCTTCCAGTCGGCTGGGTGACCAGATTTTGTCAGGGCCAAACTGATCTGCTAATGCGGCCGACACACTTGAAAGATCTCCATCATGCTCAGAAGCGCCACGGTGCCCGGCCGGGGCCATGCGCTGATTTAAAATATGTTGCCCCTGAACAATGTTCTCCGGCAACCGGTCTGGGGCGATCGGGGCGAGCGATTCATACCATTCGTTTTGGGAAGCTGCTTCGCTGGGGCGCAGTCGTGCATCGGCCGTGATTTGTTTTACTTGAACGCCGGTTAACTTTTGCACCTCGGTCCAGTAGGGGGATGGGACCCATTCCGCCCCGTTGTCAGCGATGATCGGCCGGGTCAATAGCAGTCGGTCAGAGCCACGAGACACCGCTTCGTAGAAAAGCTCTCGCTCACGGCTTTGGGTCGATGGGTCAAGCTGAAAGCCAAACTGTGTTCTTAGCCGTTGACGATCTTCATCTCGCAGAAAAGGATCTTCTCCAATTGGTGCGGGGAACTCCCCTTCGCTTAGCCCCACAATCGCAATCGCCCGCCAGCCACGCCCCCGGCTGCTGTTGACGTTGGTGGCAACGATCGGTTTCGGTTCTTTCGCTATAGGAAAATCAAAGACGGCCGAGTTTACCGCGCCGCTTAGCTCTGTGAAAAAGGTTGCGAAATCGACCGGTTTATCTTGGCCAACAACATTTTCCGCCCACACCAATCCGCGAAGGACATCTTTTAAACAGGTGAGGGCTGCGATCGATTCTGCTTCGGCCGTCTGTTCGGCTCGCGCTTGGCGCACCATCGCCAACGAATGTCCGGCCTCTTCTAGCTTGTTTTGCTTGTCCTGTTGTACTTTATCATGCCCAATGAGTCCTTCTAGCCATTGGACAAATTCATTGTAGCTATGGGCCGTTGGGGGTGGGGCGGTCTGCTGCAGGAATCGGTTGAAGCTATTTTGCAATGCGAGCGCGTCTGAACCGGTGACTATTTTTGCTGATTGTTGTTGTTCGTCCAACTCGCCGTCTACACGAAGATCATCAGTTTCATCTGTCTTGATCTGTGCTTCGAAGGCGGCGGTCCATTGTTCGATGCCGCCGATCACCCGCTGGGCCCGACCTAAATTATCGAGCCGGTCTGCCAGTCGCCCCAAATCTTTTAGACCCGCCTGATGCCAAGCGAACCAAGGGGAACGCCACACGTTGACGACCTGACGTCGAGCCAATTCTGCGTTGCCGTCGCTGGTTGGCAGATGCAGCTTGAGCAAGTTCAAGAGCGCATCAATGATCGGGGCCTGATTTAATAATCGCCCCAGCTCTATACGAATTGGCAGTCCGAATTCATGGCCGACCTGCTGAATAAACGGCCGGTATGCACTTACGTCCCGAGCCAGTAGCGCTACATCGGCCGGCTGCAACCCATCCTGTACCATACGCTGTTTAAGCCAGCGCAACGCTGCCCTAATCTCCGTCGGCCGATCGGTCGCTTCGATGAGCGTGACCCGGTCGACCCAAGCGAGGTCTGTTGATCGGTTTTGGCCGAACAGCCGATTCGCCAGTTCGTTGAGTGGGGTAGGGGTGATCGGGATTGGTAGTGGCTGAACCGCGCAGTCACCTAACTGTTTCAGTTTGTTCAGAGTGCTGGCGTAGCGGGGTAATTCGACTTCGGCCGGTTGGGTTAATGTCACAACCATGCGATTGTGACGGTTCCCCAGAATTTTAAAGATGGCGAGCTCGGCCGGGGTGAAATCATCGAATCCATCGATAATGAGCAGGTTTTTTATTGAATGTTCTTTCGAATCTATGTTCAATTCTTGTTTTTCTAGCGCTTCGAGCGCCAGCCAATGGAGCCCAATGCGGTCGGCCCAGTCGTTTTCCTGCAGCGTTGTTTGGTAAGCGGTGTAAATCTTGGACAATTCTTTGAGTCTGGGTTCAGAATCAAGTGAATGCAAGGCTATGCGAAGGTCTTCAGGGTCGATCAGGGCTGACTTCAGTAGGGGGAGCAGCTGTTGCACGACATCGACAAAACCCGGCCGGTGGCGCAGCTTATCAAAATGGACCAGCTCTTGCTGATCTAAAATCGACCGGATTAGCCGGTACTCAACCGGTTCGCTGAGTTGGGTCCAAGCTTCGCCAGCCTCTGCCAAAATCGCTGCGACCATTCGGTCAAAGATCATGACTTCTATACCGATTGCACCGCCGACCTGTGCCAAACGCTGTTGCCACATGCGGGCTTGGCTGCTGCTGGCAACAACGACTTGTACCGGTTGGATCGTTTGTGAGTCGGGGGGGCGGGTGGCTGACTTGGCGAGTTCGATGGCGAAGGTTGTTTTGCCGCTAGCGGCCGGGGCTGTGTAGATTTCTATCGGCATGCAGGGATTTTAGAGGATGAAGGTGAAAGGGGAAAGGTGGAAAACGCTCGTACTGCGCGGCGGAAGTACCAACCTGGTTCAATTAACGTGCAGTGCCCCTTTGTACTAGGTTGCGACCCAGTTTTCAACAATTAGATTGGGCACACGCTTAAACTCTCGATCATTATTGGTGACGATGGGGACCTCGGCTGATAGTGCATGCGCGGCAATGAGTAAATCTTCGCGGCCGATAGGTGTCCCTGCTTTTTCTAAAGCTGCACGAATGTCGCCGTAGGCTTTTGCGGCTTCTTGATCGTAGTCCACAATTTGAAATGGGGATAAAAAAGTGTCCAATCTTTTTTGATTTTGTTTTGGTCGCCCACTTTTTGATACACCGTACTGTAACTCTGAAATAACAACGGTTGAAATTCCAATTTCATACGGATCATACTGCATAAATTTCGCCATTAAATCGACAGGACGTTTATTTATTAAATAGATGCAAATGTTGGTATCAAGAAAATAGTTCATCCAGCCCCTCGCGCTCTTGCGGTTCACCGCCGCGCTCAATTTCAAGCGGCTCATCATATTGATTTAGTTGATTGGCCCACTCTTCCCACATAAATTTCGCATGTTTTTCTTTTGAAATGAGTAGTACTCCTTCTGGTACCCGCCTAATAAAAACTTCGGTGCCTTCAAATCGAAAAGATTTTGGTAGGCGGACCGCCTGACTGCCACCGTTTTTAAATAATGTTGCTTTGTCCAAATCAAGAACCTCCAAGTATATACAAAAAGTATATACACTCGATTGCTCTTGTCAACCTGCAAACCTGACCACCGATTACCGATTACAGTTTACTTTCCTCTTCAGACTCCCCATCCCCCAACTGTTTCCGCACCTCTTCTTCTGGCGCTTCTAAATAGTTAACGCCCGAAACGACCGGCCGACCCGTTTGTTCCTCAATCTCTTTACGCGCATTCCGGCCGATGGCACCACCCCGTTTGGCCGCATCTTTGCTTTCTTCCAGCCCTTGGGCATCCGATGCACTCGTAATCTGTGCCGTCGCAACCTCACCCAGCATGCCGATCACCATTTCAACATCGGTCATATGGTCTTGCAGGTTTTCATCGGTCAGCCCTTTGAGCTTTTTGTGGTCGGCCGTGCTGATATCAAACGTTTCTTGGGCGATGGTGTCGAGCAGCTCTTCAAATTGGCTTTCATCGATGTTCCGCTGCTGCCATTCGGCGATCAGTGATTCTCGAACCTCGCTATGTTTGAGCCGTTTGCTAATCCATTCGTTGCTGTACCCTTTTTGGCGATAGAGCTCGCGCGCCCGCAGCAGTGCTTTGGCTGGATCGGCCGTTTCTTCCAGTCGATCTCGGCCGACTTCTGCCAGCCACTGTTTAAACGGTTCCGCTTTTTTCGATGGGATCGATTGAATAATCCGTAGCAACCCTTCGATATTGGCACACTCAGTCTGCAACATTCGTCCGGTTTTCTGATGTCGCATAGAGAACTTCGTACAAATTGTACGGAGTACCTTTGAATCATCCCGGTTTTTCATGGTGCGCCAATACTCACCGGCATTTTTAGGCTCCGCTAAAATGTCAACCACATCGACCACGGCAAAATAGGTTTCCCCAGTTTCTGTGTTTTCAACACGACGAATCGATTCAAACTGTTCAAATTCTTCAATAGGGAGGAGACTGTTGGTCATATCTATATCTTCGTGTAGAGAACTCCGTGCACTTTGTACGGAGTTCTTTGATTTAGTTGTCCGTTTTTTTCGGACAACTGAATTCCTTGCTTTGAAGTTGCTCTAAATGGGAATGAGTTCTGATTAGCCGGTTACTTTGTACAACTTGTACGGAGTAGATATTCGGCCGATTTTAGTTGTACGAAAATTCCGTACAATTAAAATTTTAGCACAATTGTTCTTCCCTCGCACCGCCTGCACCTTATCTTCTAGGTTTCCCAAAGTCAGCCCAGCCCTGTGGGATGAACCCCACAGTTAAGATAAAAAGCCCGATGAATCGAGCTCAATCGTCTTATGAACCTGATTCATCAGGTTTCTTGTTCTAACTGAGGGTTTACAACCCTTAGAAATCAGCGACTTGACGACTTTGGAAATATTCTACACCTTATCTTCGGACTTATGATCCGGAAAAAAGGAGTCACCCTAGCTTAGCCTGTAGAACGTACATATAGAAATGTAGAAAAGTACAGGAGAAAACAAAATGATTGCGGAACAAGTTCAAACAAAACAGAGACAAGATTGGTTTTTGATTTCGATTATAGGTGGCATTGTCGTACTGGTTGTGACTGCGCTTGTCCTAGTCTTATCAAACCCAAACTCAAAAGAATTTTTACCGGATGATCTACCAGAAAATATCGCACAGAATTATTTTCTGGCCCTTGAGCAGGGTGATTACAAAAGAGCTTATCGGTATCTTTCCCCTTCTCTAGCGTCTTATCCGGAAGATATAGATCGATTTTCTGAAGATATTTACGACATATGGAACTGTCAGCCAGATGAGTTAGAGCGATCAACTTTTATAGCCCAGTCAAGCAACATAAGTGGTAATCGGGCTACGATTGAAATGCAGCAATCAAGGTTTTATGAAAGCCGCTCTATTTTTAATAATGGTGGTAGCTATGTAAACGATTTTAGGGTCCTGCTGGCTAAAGAGGCGGACGGATGGCGAATCATCGATAGCGATGTTTGCTGGAGCTATGAATGGAATCAATCCCCAAAAACAGAGGATAACAACAATGAAATCAGCTAAAAGAATTTATTTTTATATCGCTAGTTTCGTCAGTTTAACTGCCGTGGCGTGGGCGATCATTTACCTCGTTCGTAATTTAGTGGGTGGGTTAGACCGCACCGATTTGGCATGGCAACTTGCTGTGATCATCTTTGGCTTACCGTTTTACCTGGCACACTGGATCAAGCTAGAACGGGTTTGCCGGGCCAGTGAGTTGGAGCGCCGTTCAAATATTCGTGCCTTCTATCTACATGCGATGACGGCCGCACTGCTTGGATCGATGGTGACTCAGCTGTTTCGACTGCTGGTTGAAACCCTTCAATTGGTGGCCGACGTTGCGAAGGGGATTACCAATCCTTTAGACCATTTAATCGCCCTCGTGTTTCTTGGCCTGCTATGGCTCTACCATCGCCGCATTCCCTTTTTTGATCGTTTAGGTGACCAGGAAACGGCTTGGGAACGTCGCTTTCGACAGCTGGTTCAATGGGGCTTTGCAACGGCCGGATTATCGATCTTATCGTTTGGTGTGATTGAAATTATTAGTGCGCTTTTGTCACAATTTGTTGAAAGTGACTTAACCATTGATACACGCCAGATGATTAACACAGCGGTACGCGTGGTGGTCGGCAGCACGCTATGGCTAGTATATTGGCAAAAACTACAGAGTAACTTTAATCAAAATACGGCCGGTGAGCGGCTCTCTATCCTGCGTAAAATCTTTTTGTCGTTGCTGATGTTTATCGGCTTGGCCACATTTGTTGGCTGGACCGGCACCATGTGGGTGAAGCTGTTGCGGGGATGGCTGAATGTGACTGAAAACTATTGGCGTAACCCAAAGTGGGATGAAATTGTGCCGATGATTCTCGTTGGTGGGGTTGTTTGGGCCTATCATCAGCTCATATTATTGCGAGATGCACAAGCCTGTAAAGCGTCCGAGGATCAACTGACCATTCGACATATATCGCAGTATTTGGTGGCGGCACTTGGTTTGTTGGCGACGACCGTTAGCATCAGCGGAATCTTAAACTTACTCGCGATGCAGCTGATGTTTGGCACCGATATAGATGAGTGGGCATTGACTTCTTTCTTGGCGACGCTTCTGGCCGGGCTGCCGGTTTGGGTTGTGCAATGGTGGATTATTCAACAACGGGCTGTGGGCAATGATGAGCAGCGTACGGCCGAAAGTCGCTCGGCCGTGCGGCGCATCTATCTCTACTTGCATATGACGATCGCGGGGCTCGTTATTTTATCGAGCGGTGTCTATCTTATTTTCCGATTGTTGCTCAAGCTGCTAAGCGTCCCTGACTTATGGAATAGAGACAACTTCGCTTGGGCGATCGCTTATGGGATTGTGTTTGCTATTGTATGGGTCTATCACTATTCACTCGCACAAAAAGACAGCCGTCGAACGGGTGCCGAGCGGATGGAAAAACTGTCAACCGTTCGGGTCGCGATTTTAGAGTCTGACATTCAAGGGCTAACCGAAGGGTTGCAATCGGCCATCTTAAGCAGAATGCCCAAAGTGCAGCTTGACGTTGTTTCAAACTTGGCGAGAGGAGAAGCAATCGAGCAAACGGCTTTTGATGTTTTGGTTGGCTCTTGGCAAGCGATGACGAATGCTGAAAACACGGCACGACAAAACGTTGTTTTGCCCATTGGCGGAACCAACGCATCTTGGGTTGGCGTCGCCCCAGCCAGCATGACTCAGCTCATAGAAGATGCGGCACAAAAGGTAGAAACGCTTGTTTTAGATCATCCAACCCAGTTGTTTCGGCAAAAGGGCTTTGGCTGGATCGTGACCGGTACGTTTGGTCTGGTTGCGCTCATCATTGTGAGCTGTGTTTTCTATTGGCTGTTTTAGGTAGAGCAGATTGAATACGAAAAATAATCGGCCGCTGGCGATCCAATCACCAGCGGCCGATTTTGTTTGCAACGGGTTATCATTTCTTCTGCACCCTTTTCCCATTACCCCTTAAACCCTACACTTCATCCCTATGCATTCAAAAGCGTTTCCATATATCACCCTACTTGGTTTTTTCTGGGGCAGCAACCTAGTCGCCGCCCGTTTTGGGACGGGTGAATTTAGCCCCTTTTTCTTTATTGCTTTGCGGTTGATGATCGCAACCCTATGTTTTCTGCCGTTTATGGTTACCGGCGGCCGTACGTTCCCTACAAATAAGCAAACATGGAAACTGGCGATGTTTAGCGGCCTGCTCGGGGTGGCTATCCCGATGTCGGCGTTCATTTTATCGCTGCAATACATGTCCAGCGGATTGGTCAGCATTTTTGTAACCACCGCCCCAGCCATGATTGCGATTGCGGCCCACTTTTTCTTACCCGATGAAAAACTAGCCCCATTTAAATGGATCGGTGTCGGCTTGGCGCTGCTCGGCTCGGTTTTCTTGGTTGGTTTAGGGGAGAGCGGGTTGAGCGATGTGAGCCGAGTTAATCCGATTGGCCCACTGTTGATTGCGTTTGGCTTGATCAGCGACGCTGCGAACACGGTGTTTGTGCGGCGCAATATGCGCGATCAAGATACCGTTCAAGTGACCGGGATCCGTTTATTTACGGGCGCTCTGCTTTTAATCGTTTTGTCACTGACATTTGAATCGGTTTCTTTTGAGGGTGTGACCGGTTGGGGCGTTTTCTCTCTTGTATATGCAGCTTTGATTGGGGCGGTCGCTGGGCAGTTCATGGCCTTTTACATCATGCAAAAGTATGGGGCGATTTCGTTTTCGATGGTCTCTTTTGTTGTGCCGATTGTTGCTACGTTACTGGGGGTTTTACTTTTGGGTGAAATTGTGACGTGGGGGATGGGGATCGGGGTTGCATTGATTGCGGCCGGGATATTTGTGCTTAATCGGCCGGATGCCTCGTAATCGGCCCGCTTCGGTATTCGGTAGGTCGGTTTTTATTGACCGAATACTGAATACCGACCTACTACCTTATACTGGCTACAGTCCTAGCATAAATTCAAAAATCATATCTTGATGCCCGGGTAGATTTTCATGACCAAAATCTGGGAATGATTCGATAGACTTTGGCGCGGTGATTTTGTTATAAGCTGCAAACTGAGTTGATGGGGGGCAAATCATGTCTGACAAACCGATAAACCATTGGGTTTGTGCCTGAATCCGATCGGCCAAATGCTGGATGTCGATGTAGCCTAATTTTTCAAACACTTGAGCGTCGTTTTTATGTTGAGGATCAAACCGACGAAACCAGTCTACCAATTCCCCGTACGCATCTTTGGCCAAGTCCATTTCCCAAACCCGCTGATAATCACTTAAAAATGGGAAGACGGGAGCCGCCAACTTGACCCGTGTTTCTAAAGCGGCACAAGCGACAACCAACGCGCCACCCTGGCTGCCACCGGTTATGCCGACCCGATTTTCATCCACTGTGGGCATCTGCATCACGATTTTGGTGAGTTGGGCGGTGTCTAAAAAGATCTGACGAAAGAGCAGCTTTTCCGGCCGACCGTCTAGCGCGTCTGATAACCCCCGCACAATATGGCCGTTAAGCGTATTGCCGGTTACGCCGCCTAAATCTTGTGACAATCCACCTTGACCGCGACAGTCCATGGCGGCAACGGTGTAGCCGGCCGCGACATAAGGCAGTTTGTCTAGCCAATCGCCCGAGTTCATGCTGTAGCCATGGAAAAAGATCACCGCCGGCCGTGGTTCCGCTGGCTTTTCGAGCGGTTCAAGCAGCTTGGCATAGATTCGTTCGCCACCAACACCGGTAAAGGTAAGATGGGAGCATTTGGCAAACGGAGCTTGAAAATCGGCCGGTGCGATTTTAATTTGTGGGTCGACCGCCTGCATTTCGGCTACGGCCGTATCCCAATAGGCAGCATGATCGGCCGGTTTTGGGTTTGTTCCTGTATAGGTGTTTAGTTCTTCGAGTGAAAGATCAAATGTGTTTGGCATGATCCGAGAATATGTGGACCTTAAAAATCTGGCAAATCTTGAGTTGATTATTTTTGTTTTTCTAATCTTAAAATGATGGCTTAAATGCTATTCACCCGTTTGAATGATGGGAATATACAGCATTTGATCGGCCGTAATCACAACGAGTGTAAATGTTTGTACATCGATTAAGCCGTCACTGTTCGTGACCTTAATGCTTATCTCGTAGGCTTGTTCCTTGTCTGCCGTCGGCCGACCTGCCAAAGTCGCTGTCCCATCACCATGATCAGTGAGCGTTAGCCAAGCGGGTAAATCATCGGCCGAAAAGTGTAAGGTCGCATTGTCATTTATATCATCGGCTATGATTGTATAAGAGTAGGGGAGCTCAAGAAACGCCACACGCTTTGGCTGGCTTGTAATTTCAGGCGTCATCTTGCTAATAAATAACCGCTTGTTGTTGGTAGCGCCAGCGATATAAGCAACAAGGTAATTGTCTGAACCAAGCAAGAAACTCTCTGCAAAGCTCGATGCATCACCTTTCCCTACAATCTCACCTTCAGGCAAAGGCGCATTCATCTTTTTGACTATCCCTCCAGCAATAGGCGCTTTATAAAGCTCAAATTTTCCGTCTATTTCGGCGTCAGCAAGATAATAAACGAAGGCACCATTCGGTGAAATTTTGAAATCCTTCGGGGTAGCTTCCCGATCTCCTCCTACGTCACCTTCCTCGACTAGAGGAGCGTTTAACTTTGTGATATTGCCCCCGTTGATCGCAACACTGTAAAGTTCATAAACATTCACTTCATCCTGGTCCAATCGATAAACGACTGTCTGACCATCCGAGCTGATATCAAAGCTATAGTCAAAATATAAATTAAACCCTTTGCTGCCAGAGGGAAGTTCACCGTTCAACTTTGTATTTTCGCCGCCTGCAACCGAAACACTAAATAAATCAAGCTTTGAATCTGGACCTCCTAACCCTTGCCAGCCTACATAGACGACCCTTTTCCCGGTCGGGTCAATTTTTACAGGATAAGCGAGATCAACATCTGGATCGCTCAGTTTGACAACGCTTCCACCCATTGCTGGGACGCTGTAAAGATGAAATGCATCATCAACATCTTGGTCGGCAATATAAACCACCCGACTCCCATCAGGGGTGAAATAAGCTATTTCAACATCTCCACCTTCTATCAGCGCTGGGTTCAATTTTGTTTGTTCCCCACCTGCAATTGGCACAATGTAGAGCTCGTACATCCCGGCTGTTTCTTGATCTGCGTAGTAGAGCACATGCTGACTATCAGGACTGATTACAAAATCTGCTCGAAAAAAGCTATTATCAATACCCGTCAAAACAGGCTTATTTAATTGGACCGTATCACCACCTGAAGATGAAACAGCAAACAGATCATACTTTTCACTGTCTTTGTCAATCACGGCGAAAACAACCCGTTGACCATCTGGGCTAAATTTAAATGCATGGTTGGCGCTTTCACCGGTTCCTACATTTTGATTGGGCTGCAATGGCCCATTTAACTTAACCGCACCTCCACCAGTAATTGGGGCGATATAAAGCTCATAAACATCATTTTGATCTTGATCTGCGAGATAAGCCACAGCCGTACTGTCTGAATTAATCACATAGTTTGAAGAGACATCCCCTTCTGGTGCCAGTTCACCGCTCAGCTTCACCCGATCGCCACCCTTAATCGGGACTGAATAAAGCTCAGTTTGATTATTGATGGTTTGGCGGAATACCACAAATTGACTGTTAGAACTAATTTTGAAATCTTGGATATCTTGATGATAGAAACCGGGGGCGATTTCGTCACCAATGCCAAGATTTATGTGATCATCCCCAGTGTTCTGACCATCGGCCGGGGCACTGAATAAGCCCAATGAATGATCTGCTACGAAGACAATGGTTTGCCCATCAGGGCTTAACTCAAAAGATTTCCCATTCTGTTTTAGCGTAAGGGTTGAAATTTGCTGATTGATAAGCTCGGCCAGGGCCGGTGTAACAGAAGCACCCAGAATAACAAATAGGATGATTAAAATATTTGGACTTAGTGATGCGATTTTTCTCAATTTTTTTTTCCTTGCTGATTGGAATAGATGTTGGCTATTGTAGGCGGAAACAATCAGATGTTTTCGGATTTTGGCTCAGAGTTTGATCGGAGAAATGCAGATCCGGTGCGAAAGTACGGGCATAAGCTTTCTCTATTTTCTAATCGCGAATTGAACTTGGTTAAATGGTGGGGATATAGGACGCTGTAAGCTTATCAAGAACGGGGTTTAAATTAGCTGACGTCCTCTAGTTTTGGCTTCTTTAAAAACAGCACCATGACGCCCAAGATTAGAGGAAAAATCGAGGAGATAAGAATAACCGGGGTGTAGCTGGTTGAGATATCTCGGCCGAAGCCGTAAATCAGTGGGCCGATGCCGGACCCGATCACCCCAAACGTTGTGGCAAAGCCAGAGATCGCCCCCAGGTTATCCCGGCCGTAATATTTTGGCCACAGAATATTGCTCAGCGTGCGGGCCAGGCCACCGTTTAAGCCGCGTAAAACCACAAAGGCAAGTGCCATCGCCGGTGTCGCCATGACTGTTGCCAGCAAATAGGATGCAAACTGGATGAACAGCCCCAATGAGAGCAAATATTTTGCTTCGACCCGGTCGATGAGGACACCGCTGGCTAATCCGACGGTGGCTGCCACAATCGACATCGGCAAAAAGTAACGGGCGGCCAGATCGGCCGAAAAGCCTTTGTCGATAAAAATGCTGACGATGTGAAACGATATACCGGTGCCAAGCATATCGAACGAAACGATGCCCAATAAGATCAGCCAAAAGGTCCAAGTACGGGTCACTTGGGCCAACGTCCAGTTTTCTTCTTCTACTAGCTTTGTTGTGCTTGTTTCTTCGGCCGATGGGTTGTTTAAGGCCGCCTCTTGCTCCGCTTGTTGTGCCGCTAAGGCATCAGCCAAGCTGCCGCGACCATCGGGCAGCTGTCCGAACAGCTCCGGCCGGCCGCGATAAAACAGGTATGCGATGGGGAGCATAACGGTGACGACGATGCCACCCAAAATCGGATAGGCGAAGCGCCATCCCACCTGAGGAATAAGCCAGTTGATAAATCGAGGTGATAGCCCTGGACCGATGATCGAGGCTGCGAAGATCATCAGACCTAAAATCATGCCGCGTCGTTCGACCCACCATAGATTGACCATTTGCCGACTGATCAGTGACGTGCTCCCTTGCCCCATCAGCCGAATACCGATAAAGCCAACCGCAAGCATTGCGGCGTTTTGAACCGATCCCATGTATGCGCAGGCCAATCCAAACAGGACGGCCGTGACCATCATCATCATACGTGGGCCACGCACGTCCAGCATCCGGCCGATAAACGGGAGCAAAAAACTGCCGCTGACCGTGCCGATGGTGTACATCAGGCTAATGGTGGTTCGATTAATCTCTAGGTCAGCGATAATCGACTCGAGGAAAATCGAAACCGCATAGGTTTGACCGGGTCCAGACATGATCATGCCTAAAATACCTACGGCCAATATCACCCAACCATATCGGCCGGAAAAGAAATCAACCATGCGGCTGCGTATTTGAGGTTGTGCGCTTGTGTTCATAAAGTAACCCGTTTCGAGACCCTTGCGATTATCAAAATGGCCTGGGTTTAAGTTTGCAACAAAAAAGGCAGACTGTTGTCCAGCCTGCCTTCTAAATTTCCTGTATGGTGCAAGTGTAGAGCGTTTATCGACTTCCTGCCAAGTTGATTATAGTCGGAAGGTACAAGTGGAAATCTAAACCGGCGATCGGATCAACCGGTGTTGGTGTTGGCGATAGGGTTGGTGAACCGGTCGGGCTTGGGGTCCTTGTTGCCGTCGCTGTTGGGTTTGGCGTACTTGTAGATGTTTGGGTTGGCACAGTCGTGTGTGTTGCTGTAGGCATGGGTGTATTTGTCGCTGTTTGTGTTGGCACGGCCGTGGGCGTATTCGTAGATGTTTGGGTTGGCACAGCGGTATGGGTTGCTGTCGCTGTGGGGGTATTGGTCGGTGTTTGTGTAGGGACCGCTGTATGGGTGGGGGTGTTGGTAGGGGGGCTGCTCACCTGTTTTATGCGGAAATCATCCATGACATTGTTGCCCCCCTTATCAACATTTTTAGAAAAGATTTCAAAGGTAACTTTCCCGCTTGAATTGCTGGTTAAATTGACCACCTCTCGGCTGTAGCCGCTGTCGGCCGTTTGGCTGCTATTTCGAGTAAACGTTAGCCGGTGCTGTCCGTTGGCCCATACCTCCGTGGTCATCGTATTGGTCCCCCAGAAACGATGGCGGGCTGCATAAAATTCAAGCTGATAGTTGCTGTTAGGAACAAGCCCGGTAATGGTTTGCGCGATGCTGCCGGGGCCATGGCCGCCGACATCGATCACCTTGCTCCCGTCCGGCGTATTGGCCCAGCCGTTAATTCGATCGGTATTTTCGCGGGTGACTCGCCA
>JAHDEB010000144.1 GCA_020629055.1 Chloroflexota bacterium | reverse complement strand
GAGGGTGACGAAGGCGCCACCGAGGGTGAATCTACCGAAGGTTCGTCTGAAGGCGATACACCCAGCGATCCTGATCCGTCCGAAGAAGGTGGGGCTGATAGTGATGGCACCGAAGGTTCAACTGAGGGTGATGGCGTTGAAGACCCAGCAGAAGGGTCTGAGAGCGAAGCACCTGAAGGGGATGGCAATTAGCACAACCTAACCGTGTTGATCTGCTACGATCGATTAGCGGGCCAACACGCACCTTGGGGGATGGCAGTTTGCCGTCCCCCATTAAATTTTAAAACCGGTGGGAGCACAACCTATGAGAAGTATAAAACGCACAACAACCCGATTCAGCGCCAGTTTTTGGAAACGGCTTTGGATTTTTACTGTTTTAGCAACTGTCACGATTGTGGCATCACTACCTGCGATTGGTGAGAGTGATACCGATTCGTCTGATAGCTGGATCAATCTATTTGAGACGCGTCAAGAAACACAATTGGCGGACCAAAACAGATCTAGTGGGTTTTATCTACTCGATGACTTTGATTCACACGGCTGGGCAGATGCCGGTGATAGTCAAAGTCGGCCGGGGATCTATCGCTTTGTCACATCGAGACATACCGAAGGGGCCTCGGCCTTAAAAATTATCGCACCGGTTCAACCGTTGGCGGCGGAGAGCTTGGCCGAAAACCGAGTCTCCTTGGCCCCGAACCGAGACCTCATCCAAGCGGAAGATTGGTCCGCTGTTGATTTTGTGACCCTGGATGCTTATTTAGAGGAACAGCCGGCCGAATTTCCCAGAATCGAACTCACCTTGGTCAATTCTACTGGGGAGCGCTTTACAACACAATCGCTAAATAACGGTGACGGAACCCTCGCTCGTTGGGAAAACAACCGGCTCACCTTCCCGCTACAAGCTGCAGCAGAAGGCGTTTTGAGCGACATCAAGCGGGTTGAGCTCGCCATCGTAGGGTATAACGAAATTGCAGCGATTATCGATCCAGAAGAAAATGAAGCAGATGCGGAGCAGCCAGTTGTCTTAAGCAACATCAACCTACACGTCGACAATTTTAAATTAAATGGCACTGAAATTTGGGATGGCTTCAACGGACCCGACCTTGGTTGGAAACCGGTGGGCGATGTCAGTACGACGGCCGGTTTAACACATAATAAAAGCTGGAACGACAGCGCTGGGGCACTTTACCTAGGCTGGCAATATGGTGGAAGCAACCCAGAGGCGGTTGCAGTCACCTCTCAGCTGAACGAAACAATAGATTGGAACGCGTACAACTTCATACAGGCCCAAATCTGGGTTGATAACCCTGAAATCCCGTTTACGGTTCGCCTAACAGATGGTGAAGGGAAACGGGCAACAACCGCGCCAGCAACAAGCAGTTTAAGCAGGGCATGGACGGCCGTCAGTTGGCCTATCCCCAAACAGGCTGACATCGATTTGGGCAATATCACACAAATCGAGCTGTTTGTTTCTGACATTACCATTTGGCAAGAAGGGGAAAGCTACATCGATGAGCTAATGTTGGTGAATGGTGCAGCCCAACCCTATGATGTGCGCACCCGAGCATTAGCTGGAAAAAATGAGATTAGCTGGATCAATCCCGGCAAACCGGAGATCAACACCGTTGCCGTTTATGCAGCCCCTAATGGCTACCCGGCCAACACCGAAAGTGGCACTCAAATTTGCCAAGTATCTGCAATCGCAACGATGGGGCAATGTGTTCACGAAGGGGTAGAAGCAGGATCAACTTGGTTCTATTCTATTTTTCCATTGCAAGACGGACAGCCGTTACCGGTCAGTGAGATGGGGCAAAATGTCGCGGTCCAAAATCAGATCGTCGTCAAACCGGGAGATGGACAAATTGAACTAGGAATCTCGCCCCAGAATGGAGCGATTCTCTATGTGCGCGACACTGTCACTGGAAAAAATCATAGTACGGGCTCCCTGTCTCAAGCGCTTTGGAAAATTAGCTTTTTAGATGAGTTGAGTTTGCCCAATTTATCGGCCGCCCAATTTGCGGCCGATTCTGAATCAGCTCAATTTAGCTTTACCCCTGAACCACCAACCCTAAATTATCGCTGGGCTCAAGATGAGCGAACGCTTGATGTTCAGGTTGCCATTTTACCGGCCGATGCAGAATCCTTTGCCCTTAAAGCAAGCATCAATAATCAGACCGGTCGGCCGATACGGACCGTCAGCCTGCCGCATGAGTTTGGTTTTAGCCAAAGCGGTTTACAGCAAGCCCTACTCCCTTTGGCAGAAGGGCTAACGTTGCAACCGGCCTTCTTCGCGGAAGAACGTACAACCTCAATCGATCGGCCGGAGGCGTTTGCTGATCTTTTAGCAATTGAGTCTGACGGTGGAAACCTGGGTGTCTACATGGTGCAAGACAGCCTTTTTCAGGCAAATATCATTCCGGGCCATGATGCTAGCCAACCCCCATTCCAACCCAACCGGCTAACCTTTGGCGGGCGTCAAAATGTTGGGTATTTGCAATTTGATATGCTCACGTTTATTCCAACCGGGCAAACGTGGGAAAGCGGCACCCTGCTGGTGCATATTAATCGAAACTTTGCAGAAATGGCCAACGCGTACGCGGCCGACAATCAGCTAGACCAACAGCCAACCTTGGCAGAAAAGCTAGCCCCTTGGGGTAATTTTGACACATTGGCCCAAAGCCCGATCTACTTTTTTGATGTGGCCAAAGCGATCGAATGGGAAAAATCTTCGACCGGGCTATTATGGCAATCGGTTACAGATGAGTGGTTGCCCGAGCTCAGCCATCCCGGACTGATTCAATTTTATAACTGGCAACAGAGCAATGATCCAACTGACTTTTTGCCTAGCTCACAACCGGTGTGGTCTGACAAATATGGGCCTGAAATCGACTTAGTCACCTTGCTAGATCAACTTGATCAAGATGGTTTCTTGAGCATGCCGACCAGCAATGCGGCCGTTTGGAGTGATCCTGAGTTACTTGCTTCAACAACATCTTCAACCACCTTGGCCAGCCTGCGCGGGGCAGATTACCCGATAGGCAGCGGTCAAAATGGGACCTTGATCGCCCCGTGGCGGCCGGAAGTTCAGCGGGTCAATGATGCATTCACTGAATCATACGCCAGCCAATTGCCCCATTCTTTTCTCTTTTTAGCAGATGGTGCAGGTCAAGGGGCCCAGTACACGCTTCTAGAAAATCAAACGACCGGCTCGGCGGCCGCTTACACCACGGCCGCGCTCGCCGAGAGCAATCGGCTGAGTGAGCAAACACCGATCTTTACAGATGCCGCCTTTGATCAAATGTCCCGATCAGCAACCGGGTTTAACCAATCATTGTTAAAACACCGAGCGCAAGGGGAGCTAGACCACATCGGTAAACTATTTGAACAGTACGGGACATATCCTTTAGCGGCCCAGCTTGTCCATACACAGGTCGCCTTTTACCCACATGTCACCCGGAGTGACAGCTGGGGCTCGAATGATCTGGCATCGTTTACCCATTACAATTTATTTGGTTATAACCAGACGGGTGATTTAAGCCGGCATATGGGTGAAGACGATTGGCTTCGGACCCTAAGCAGCTATCAACGTGCGGTTGGCCGTCGCACATTTGGACAGCCGCTTGCCAGCTACAGGACGCTTACCAGCGACAAAACGGTCGTTGAAACTGTGTGGGGATCAAACGTGCATCAAATGTCCATTACGGCCAACTTCGACCCGGAGCAAATTGGCAAAACGTACGATGCCCCAGGTGGGTATTCGATCGCCCCAAATGGCTTCCATGCGATGTCGCTGGATGGAAATATGACAGCCGGAATTTATGAAGAGTCTTTTAATGGCACCGCTTTAACCCCAGGCCCCCACTGGCTGGTTGTCGAACGTGAAGCGCAGAGCATATCTGTTTCACAGCTTGCTGGTGACTCAACTGAACTCAGTATCAAACGGCCAAGATCATGGCGCAACCCAGCGAAAATTCAATTGCTTCAAATTCTTAGCAATGGCTCGGCCCAGTTCGTACAGCCTAGCCAGCTCACAAATGATCGTATTTCGTTTTTCTACAGTCAAAATCTTTCAGTTTTAGATACAACTGAATACCTGATTTTGTACGGTGAATTAAACGACACAGATAGCGAGAATTTAGAGATGATGTCGGCCGAAGATGTCGAAGCATTAATCACCGAAGTCAATTCATGGCGCAGTGAAATCGATAACCCGCTCGAATGGAGCTTTTCGACGATTACGTTGCAAACTGGCAGCAGCAATTCGATGGTACTGCGCGAAAACAACCCTGACGAATCGTTCGGAAAGATTGAGTCGAACCCGATCGAGCTTGATTTCGGCTTTGATATTGAAGCGAAATTGGGGGCAACGATTGTGCCTGCAGGGGCATCTGTGTCGATTGTTCTATTAGATGAAGCCTCTGGGGAGTCGATTCAGTTGGTCACGGCCGAAGGTGAAGGGACCTTCACCGGCCGAGTTGCAGACGTGAGCGAGTGGAACGATACACGCACGGTTCGTGTCCAGATCTGGGTTTCCGGTGAAGATACACCGGTTAGCTTAGACTATGTCGAGCTTTACCCTCTTTCAGTTTCGATTAGCGAACCTTCGTCAGGCAGCATAATCGAGGATGAGACCACGGCCGAGAGTAGTGATGCAACGAGCGATGGAACCGATGATGAGGCCGAAGGTGAGGCGACGGTTGAAGATTTAACAGAAACGGGTGAAGCTGAATCGAATGAATCTGAGGATGAAGGCGAAACCGGTGAATTAACAGATTCTGGAACAGCGACTGAAAGCGATGACGGTGGCACCCTACTTACCCCGGTCCCATCAGCAACACCCGGGGCCGGTGTACCCACAGGGCCTGAGCTGCCAGCGGCCGGAAATGCGATCATTTGGTCTGAATCTTTTGGGCCGCTTGAGCGTATTTGGATTCCGTCTGGGGTCAAAATGGAAACCAGTTCGACCGGTGCCCTCAAAATCACCGAAAACGCCCCAGACCAAGGGTTCGGCCGTATCGAAGGGGAAACGATTTCCGCCAATCTGCTTGACTATCCGATGCTTCGCTTAGAAGTTCTTGAAGTAGCGCCCGGCACAGGGTTCACCATTCAAATCCAAGAGCAAGGGAACGCGTACGACTTTTTCGACGCCATCCAAACAGATCAACCAAACGAATATGAAATTAATTTAGTTGATCTAACCGGCTGGAACGACGATGCCCCTCATGACTTCCGAATTTTAATTTGGGTCAGTGGCGAAGGTGGCAGCATCACCATCGACAACTTGTCTTTGGGTCGCTAGTGCTACGTCAAGAATGAGTTGATGGAAATTGTTTCCGCTAATAACGTAGCTTTAAGTGTTTTGAACCACCAAAATTTCCATCAAAAGACGATCGACAAAACACGAGTGATATGATGACGCCCCTTACCAGCCGCGACTAAACCGTTCTTCAGTCCATGGATCAGCATTGTTGTGGTATCCGTTGACTTCCCAAAAGCCCAATTTATCATCGGCACGGAACTCAAGCCCTCGCAGCCACTTGCCCCCTTTCCAAATATATTTCGCCTCTACTTCGCTGCGATCCGCTTTCGAACCACAAATAAATCTTAAAGGATAACCATGTTCAGGTGTTAAAGGTTCTCCTTCAAAGTGGGTAGCCATCAAGACGGTGTCTAGCAGTAAAAAGTCGAGGGTTGTATTGGTGGTGTAGTCATGTTCGCAATGCTGCACGACAAATTTAGCCTCAGCTTTCGGCTTGATAAACCCCTCATCGATTAATGTCTTCATCGACACCCCTTCCCAAGTCGTATCGAATTTTGACCACTTTGTCACGCAGTGAATGTCCATTGTGATTTTTGTACGAGGCAGTCGGCTAAACTCTTCCCAATTCCAAATCACCGGTTCTTCGACCAAACCAAATACGCGCAAATCCCAATTATCTAGGTTTGGGTATACGACGGTAGGTCCATAATGCAGGACGGGGAACCGTTCGGTTAATGATTGGCCGGGCGGTAGACGGTTTTCACCTTTGACCGCCTCTTCTTTTGCTCGTCGGGTAAATATGCTCATGAGGAGAGCCTCCATAATTAAGTCAGATTTTTCATTTGTTGCCGGTAAATTATGCGCGATCGGCCGTAGATGTTCAACTCAGTCTAATCAAGTGAGTATTAACCGACACTTTGTCCTGTAGGGTTCAGAATCTAACCGATCTGACCTAACCAAAGGTTAATCGGAGAGCCTTCCTTCTTCTTTATCCCTTAGTTTCTCGTAATACACTCGTAACAATGCTGTAACACATATAGCCCTCAAGTCCCCCTATACTGAGCGCGAGCCTACCCCTTTGGAATCGGAATTCGCTATGCAATGATGCCAAACAAGAAAAATCAGAGTTGCCTTTTATGTTTTTAACCACTGTTATCCCCACCATCGGCCGCGATAAGCTAAACCGAACCATTCGCAGTCTTCTTGGCCAATCCACTTCTTCAAACGAACTTGATGGGCAACATGAAATTATTGTTGTCAACGATACCGGTGCCCCCCTTCCCCATGTTGCTTGGATGGATGAGCCGAACATCCAGGTGGTCACCACCAATCGCCACCGGCAGAGCGTTGCCCGGAATGTGGGTGCAGCCATGGCCAAAGGCAAGTATCTGCATTTTTTAGATGATGATGATTGGTTGGCCCCAAATGGATTAGAGATTTTTTATCAATTGGCAAAAAGCACAGATGCCGATTGGATTTACGGCCGCGCCCAACTGATCGATGCCACCAACCAGCCTTTGCCCCAAATCGGTCTTGACCGCAGTGGAAATTGCTCGGTTCAAATCATGGCGGGCGAATGGATTCCGATGGGTTCATACATCGTATCGAATGAACTATTTTTCTCTGCAGGCGGGTTTAATCCACTGGCTTCACCCGGTGAAGATATCGCTTTATGCCGTCAATTGGCCTTAAGGTCTGATTTTGTGGCCAGCGAAGAAACGGTGGTCTTTTTAGATCGGGGGGATCATAGCTCGACCGACTACACCCTCGCATGGGAGCTAAGCCGTCGATATCGAGAACGGGCGCTGGATCATGATGGGGCTTTTGGCCGACTGCGCTCTTCGGCCGATGATGGCTATTGGAAGGGGCGGCTAACGCGCATCTATCTAACTTCAACGATTTGGAATATCAAACACCGACAACCGGTGCCGGCCGCCATGCGCTTTTTAAAAGGGGTCATCAGTTTTACCCTGTCCGGCGTCAACCTCTTTACCCGTTCTTTCTGGAGCGGGGTCACTTCAACCCATGTCAGCCGAACCGTTAGCTAAATCGAACAACGCAGCAAAGATAACCCTATGAACACGATCAATGATCCCCGAACTTTCTATGATGAAAACTACCGCAATCCCAATTATGCGCCGGTTCAACCCGAAGAAGAAATCGGTTTTCGTGAGCAGATTTCAAGCTTTGTTCGCGAGCACCAGTTAGAAGACAAACGCTGTCTAGAAGTCGGCTGCGGCCGTGGGTCTATGCAAAACATTGTCGCCGATTATGTCGGTATCGACGTCGCAACAACGGCCGGCCGCTACATAGACAAACCCTTTAGCGCCAGCTCCGCCACCTATCTGCCATTTCAAGACAACAGCTTTGATGCGCTCTGGAGCATATGGACGTTCGAACATGTACCCGATTTAGAGCAAGCATTGCGCGAAGTCCGACGAGTCGTAAAGCCCGGCGGACTCCTATTTTTATCCCCAGCTTGGCGCTGCCGACCGTGGTATGCACAAGGGTACCCGGTACGCCCCTACTCTGACTTTGGCCTGAAGGGCAAGCTGATCAAAGCTTCGATTCCTGTACGCGATAGCCGCTTGGCCCAAGCGATGACCCTGTTGCCAGCCCGTGTCGCTCGCCAAATACGTTACCAAATCACCCATCAACCGTTAAAGCTAACCGATCGGCCGCTGACACCCAACTACGAAACGTACTGGATGCCCGATTCCGATGCGGTGAACAGCATCGACCCACAAGAATTTATTCTCTGGTTTGTCTCCCGCGGAGATGCATGTTTGTCACACCCGGCCGTTAAAGCCCAAATTTTAGGGGAGAAGCAAGGCATTGTCCTGCGCGTCAACAAGTGATCGCACCTGCACCCCATATCGGCCGACTTGAACGTCGACTCATTCAACTGCTTGATCTTTTCAGTGTCGCCAATCTAAAAATAAAGATGATGGGGCAAGACACGATCTTGACCTACCACTCGGTTGAATCTACCCCTTCTGGATACCGTTACAGCGTTGCCAAAGAGTTATTTGCTGAGCAAATCGATTATTTACAGGCTCGATTTGAAATCGTGAGCTTAAAATCTCTTCTAACAGAAAAAAGTGATCAAACCCGCATCGCCCTGACGTTTGATGATGCCTACGCAGACTTCTACGAAAATGCCTACCCACTTTTACGAGAGCGAAACCTGCCCGCAACCGTTTTTGTGCCGACCCATTTCATCGAAACAGATAGCAGCTTGCTGGCACGTGATGAAAACATTGAAAAGCCTCATCTCACATGGCAGCAAATGCATGAAATCATGGCGAACTCGGCCATCACATTCCAGTCACACACCCACACCCATCGCAGCGCAGTAAACCAACAAAATGCTGGGGTGCTCGAAGCCGATTTGCAACAATCGATCGATTCCCTGACCGATAATCTAGGCATTAAACCTGACTTTTTAGCCTATCCATACGGGCTGTTTAATAGCCAAACCCATCAAATCGCCCTCGATTGTGGCTTTCAAACCCTATTGACCATGCAAGACCAACCGGTCGGCCGTGGCCCGGTGCAAGGGCGGCTAGACATTTACCAACGTAACCAGACTCTGCCTTATTTCAAATTAACCGTTGCAGGGTTGCTTGGGCCAGGTATGCGACAAAAACTGCGAAAAATAGTTTATAGGCGATAGAAATGACCCAGATACCGATTCTTCTTTACCACCAAATTACCGATCACCGTGACGCCGATGACCCGTTTCATTTAAGCGTGTCTCCGGAAAAATTTAAGCAGCAAATGCAACACCTTGCAGATAAAGGATATCGGTGTGTTTCACTCAAAGATGCATTGGCCCAAAAAGCTGCAAAAACCGATCAACGCAAAACATTTGCGGTCACTTTTGATGATGGCTATTTAGACAATTACGCGGTGGCCTACCCGATCCTAAAAGAACTTGGTTTTGTGGCGACGATATTCACCATTACCGATTTTATCGGCCGCTCGCTCAGCTGGCCCGGTGCACGGCAAGTCTCTTTCATGAATTGGAGCCAAATGCGAGAAATGGCGGCCGATGGGTTTGATTTTGGGGCACATACTCAGACCCATCCCAATTTGCCCGACATTACTGCACAAGACGCTCTACGCGAAATCGAATTTTCCAAGCACATTTTAGAAGATGGGCTCAAACAGCCCGTTACACATTTCGCCTACCCAGGTGGGCATCAGACGGCCGAGATTCAGCAATTCGTGCGAAATACCGGCTTTTCAGCAGGATTAGGGGTTGATGTTGGGGATACGGACCCATTTAACGTTTGGCGAATCCAAATCAATGGGTCTGACAGCATGGCTCTTTTTAGACTCAAGACCTGCGGCTATTTTGAACAGCTCAAAAGATTTCGGAAAAGCTCGAATCTTGCCCATACGGTCACACAAGTGGCCGGGTCGTTGCTCAACGGGCGATCAACGACCATTTCTAAGAACACTTAGTTGAGAACGCCTAATGAGGAAAACTGATATGAAAGATCTACTGATTATCGCAACATCAGACTTAAAGCCCGAGCAAGAAAAACCGCAAAGCAATACGGCTCACCCTCAGGTAGAGTATGTTCTTCTTGCACAGAAAGTTGGGGCAGACTTTCTTAATTATGCCTACTACCAAAACCTGTTGATGGGCGATCTGCTACGGAGAATCGAAACGACCATACGCTCTGATATCACCTTGTCTCTGGCAGGTTTGCGCCGTTCAACCCGATACAAAACAATTATCGCCATGTCTGAACGGGTCGGTATTCCTTTGGCGTTTTACAAACGTTTGGGATTGCTTCAATCAAAACTAATTTTTCGCTTTACCGCATGGTCCGCCCGTCAAGAAAGCTTATTTACCAAGTACGATCTCTTATCCTATGTCGATCATATCATTGTCGAAAGCCAGCCTCTCGGGGACCTTTTACACACTCGTTTTGGGGTTCCACGAAGCAAAATCACCTTTGTCCCCTACTCGATCGACGTTGACTATTTCACCCCATCCAAAGCGAGCGCAAGCACCGGCCGCATTAAACCCAAACTCTTTAGTGCAGGGGAGATTCGCGGCCGTGATTACGCGACTTTAATCGAGGCGGTCACCCCCTTAACCGATGTAGACGTCGAAATTGCTGCATCTGGCACTTGGTTCGCAAGGGAAAAAGACACGAGTCTGGACAGTGAGCTACCCCCGAACATTACGATTGCAGGGCGTAAACCACGAAGTGAAATGCGTGCGAGCTATGCCGACGCATCTTTTGTGGTGGTCCCCCTTTATGATCAGGTGTTTTCGGCCGGCATTACGGTTGTTCTAGAAGCTTTGGCTATGGGCAAGGCGGTGATCACAACCAAATCTAAAGGATTGGCATCCTATTTAAAAGATGGTGAAAATTGTTGCTTAGTCGCCCCCGAAAACCCGCAAGAAATGCGAAACGCCATCACCCATCTTCTTAACAACCCCAGCCTTGCCAGAAAGCTCGGCAAAAACGCACGAAAGTCGGCCGAAAATCAGTTTGGGCTAGATAGTTTTGTAGGGCAATTAGAAGGGGTGATTTCATCCGTACAACAATAATGAATTCTCAAGCTTGATTTGACTACCCGAAAGATATTTAGGCCACACGGCACCACAGAGGCATAAAAAAAGACCGGTAATAACCGGTCTTTTTGTTTTATATTTTTTGACAACTTCCCTATAAAAAGGTTGAGGTGGCAGAACAACGGGCGTTGTCCCAGCCACCTCAGAGGGAGCCTACATACCGACAATTATATAGATCATTATTTTTGATGTCAAGCGATTTCTACGAGATTTTCAATATTGGGACTATCCTCTCATTTGAAAGTCACATCGCAAAATACGAAAACCCAACCTGTACAACCTAACAATAAAATAACGATATTATTGCTATCGTAGGGGATCAATGGAATCCGGTTGCTCTAATTGATAAACTCCCGCTGAGATGAGATCGACTCAAAACATGTACCAGCAGGCCTCTAAGGCCGTATTTGAGAATGGGCATCGTATCTAATGATCAAATAGAACTTGAATAGTTATTCTTTAGCCCAAACTTATAAGTAAAAACAAGACTATATGGCTGTGCCAATTTTTCTTAAACTGGTAAGGCCATGTAGCAACAATCCCAAAATGACAAAAAACACCCCATCCCGTGCTGAATTTGGCTCTCAAATTCGCAAATCTCCCTATTTCGCCGCAACCCAACGCTGGGGTTGCACCGGTTATTCTGTCTATAACCATATGTATATTCCCCGCAGCTTTGGGGATTCACAAGCTAACTTCTGGAACCTTGTCAACGAGGCGATTCTTTGCGACGTCGCCGTCGAACGCCAAGTTGAAATTACAGGACCAGATGCAGCTCGGTTCGTGCAGCTATTAACGCCCCGAAATTTATCTAAATGCAAGATCGGGCAATGCAAGTATGTATTTATTACCAGTGCCGAAGGGGGCATTATCAATGACCCTGTTTTGCTCCGTTTAGGTGAGAATCATTTCTGGCTATCGCTTGCAGATAGCGATGTATTGCTATGGGCGAAAGGGGTCCAAATCCATTCAGGCATGGATGTCACCATCCGCGAACCTGATGTTTCACCCCTGCAGCTACAAGGGCCAAAGTCACGTGACATTATGTGTGCCGTTTTCGGGGATTGGGTCAAAGATATACGCTATTTCCGCTTTGTTGAATATGAACATGAAGGCATTCCGCTCGTTATTTCTCGTACCGGCTGGAGTAGTGAGCTAGGGTACGAAATCTTCTTGAGAGATAGCCAATACGGTGATCAGCTTTGGGAGCAGCTCATGGAGATCGGTGCCCCTCTGGGTCTACACGTAGGCCATACGTCAACCATTCGACGGATCGAAGGGGCGATGCTCTCTTATATCACCGATATGAACCTTGAGAACAATCCTTTTGAAATGGGATGGGATCGTCTGGTTGATTTAAATATGGAAGCGGACTATATCGGCAAACAGGCGCTGCGTGATATTCATGCGGCCGGTGTTAGCCAATTGTTTGTTGGTGTCGAGATGGATGGGGAACCGCTACCGCACCCCAATGGGCAACATTGGCCGGTTCAAAACGGTGATCAAACGATTGGCAAAATCACCTCGGCCGTCTATTCGCCACGCCTAAAAAAGAACATCGGCCTGGCACTGTTGCAAATCGATCATACTGAACTAGGCACCCAAGCTGTGGCCCAGACTCCATACGGCGCATTAAACATAACCGTTGTGCCAAAGCCATTTTTCGACCCAGAAAAGAAAATCGCTTCTGAAATTAAGAGTTAGCATACAGGTCTCTCGCTGGCAATCGAGCACTGAGATTTCCGCATCAGTACAGTTGAAATCTTGTCTAAATATGCATTAAACTCCTCGCTCGGGCCATTCACACAAACGCCCTATCTCTTGCAAGAGATAGGGCGTTTTTTATCTAATCATATGCACTTGTATGGCTTATAGCTACTGCCATCTAAAAGCAACAAAACAATGGGGAATCTTCACCTCTTTAACTGAAGCAGAGTCGATACGGGTGTACATCAAGGAGATACACCCGTATCAATTCATAAATAGCCTGCATGCTATCGCACCATTACCTACTTCACAATATCTAAGAATGTGCCATCAGTAAAGGTTACTCGAACTACGTAGCCGGTCCTCTCCACTTTGTTTTTGAAGTCAAAGCGTAGAATCGCTTCACCCGTCATCAGGGTTCCACCAATCCACCCTGAAGAGCTCGAGTCGATTACTGTGGAGTTTGGTAATTCATTACCTGTCCAAGTTGTTGTGTCATCTAAGCGAACCTTCGTCAGATTTCCATTTCTGTCTGGCCAGACCAATTCGATTTGGGCGATCTCTTTGTCTTCACCAGTAAAGTTGGTTAGGCGAACTGTCAAACGCTTACCGTTGGACTGCAGCTTGTCGAGCGTGATGCCCGGCTCAATGATGACCGTATCTGTATCACTGTCAGTCTCAGTGCCAAAGGAGTCGTCACCAGACGTGTTAGCCGTATTATCGACGTTGTACGGGTTGGTAACATTGCCACAAGCTTTGCGGAAATCTCCGTTCTGATAGCGCGCAATCGAGAAGAACGCGATCTGCCAATCAGCACTATTGACACCTTCAACTGGACCACCTGATTGCCCCCAACCTCCGGTAAATGGATCAGAGCAAGAGAGATGCAGCTCAATTGCCGGTTCACCACCTGGACCATCTGGGTCAAAGACAACATCGTTCTTGCTTAACCCTGTAATGATCGTGACATCATTGGTAATATCAACACCATCAAGATAGACAGGACCACCATCAGTTGACCCTTCAAGGATGCTGCCATTAGCAAATACAAAGCGGAAATCATCACCTGATTGGGTGCCGTATGGTGACGGTGAACTACTATCGAAGAATGGCGCGGTGATGTACTCGACTGTTATCACGGCCGTTTCACCAGCATCAAGCTGAATGGTACAGTCGACCATTTGACCGTTTGTTGCTGAACAGTCGCCCGTGCCGGTGGTTACGGTGGCACCAACTACTGCAAGTGAGCTGTCAACGAGGTCGGTTACGGATACATCATTTGAATCAGATGGGCCACTATTGGTCACTTCGAGGGTGAAGCTCTGGATCGTACCTTGTGGAACTGAGGTCGGATTGAACGTCTTAACGATGCTCAATTCGATGTCAATCAAGATATCAATCGTGTCGCTGTCGCTGTCATCAACCGTTTCGCTGTTGCCTACATCGTCGTTATAGACATCGGTGGCGGTCGCCGTGTTTGGCGTTGCGAAATTCTCGCGCGTGGTGGCATCAACTGCAAAGTTAACCGTAATGGTCGCAGACTCACCTACGCCAAGGCTGTCAATGGTACAGTCAACCGTTTGGCCGCTGCTAGCCGAGCAATCTGCATCAGCTGAGGTAACGCCACTAACGACGAGTCGGCCGTCAACGAGGTCACTTACCGCAACATCATCTAGGTCTACATTGCCATCATTGGTTACAACCAAATCGAAAGAGCCGCCTGCACCACCAGCAATAACGGTATCATCGGCAAAGGTCTTAACGATGTTGACTGACGGTGATGCACCAAAGTAGTCACTTGGGTCGTCAGCGTCAACCGGTGTAGAGTTACCGAGATCGTCCGTATAGGTCGCATCGGCCGAACCGATGTTGTTATACGGGCCAGAGCCTGCGGTTCCTGTCGCTTCACAAGTTGTGGATGCGCCTACCGCTAGATCAACCGTACAGATCAACCCTTCGATATCATCGGTCACTTCGATGCCTGCCAAATCAACGTTACCGGTGTTCTCAACAGTGTATGTCCAAGTCACATCAGACCCTTCAAGGATCGTAAGGCCATCTGCCCCGTTGGTCACTTTATCGATACTAACGCTTGGCGACGCACCGAAGTAGTCGCTATCGTCGCTATCGGTCGGGTTGCTAGTGTTACCGCTATCATCCGTATAGGTGGCGGCTGCGGTACCGGTATTGTCATATGGGCCAGAGCCTGCGGCTCCTGTCGCTTCACAAGTTGTGGACGCGCCTACCGCCAGATCAACCGTACAGATTAATCCTTCGATATCATCGGTCACTTCGATGCCTGCCAAGTCGACATTGCCGGTATTCTGAACAGTATATGTCCAAGTCACAGCAGATCCTTCAAGGATCGTTAGGCCGTCTGCCCCATTGGTAACCTTGTCAATATTGACGCCGGGCGACGCACCGAAGTAGCCGCTGTCATCGCTATCGGTTGCTGATTGGTCCTGTGGGCCGTCAGCATTCGCCGTACCGGTATTGGTGTAATCGCCAGAAATAGCTGTGCCGGTTGCGGTACAGACCGTGGATTCACCCGGATTCAAGACTGTGGCGGGGCAGGATACAGTGACGTCTGGATCACTGTCTGTCACAACCAGATTATCAAGCGTGACATTGCCGGTGTTAACAACCTGATAGGTCCACGTGACGGCCGAGCCTTCAAGAATCGTGTTGTCATCTGCACCATTGGTCAGCTTGTTGATCGAAAGGGTGATGATCTGTGGAACATCAACCACATTCGGATCCTGTTCTTCTGGCGTTTGGTCAGAATTGGCCGCACCAGTATTCAGAATCTCTCCCGCATTTGCATCAGCTAATGTAACTACATAATCAGTGGTCAAAACACATGTGTCGCCAGGAATGACAAGCGCACATATTGTACTTGCACCGGTCAAATCATCGGTTACAACAACGTTGGTCAGATTAGCGGTCCCGTCATTTAGCATTGTGATCACATAGGTTAATGTGTCCCCTGTGCTAACTGTACCGCTCGCATCTTCATCCGCATTTCCACTTAACACCTTATCAACTGAAAGCGATGGAATTGGAACTGGGACATCGACAGTGTCATCTTCCGGGCCGGTTTGATCGCTGTCGGCCGTACCGGTGTTGCGAATCGTAGTGCCTAAGTCGCTCGCCTGAACAACATAAGTCACATTCAACACACAGGTACCACCAGGAACAACCAAAGCGCAGCTGGTGCTGTCTCCAGTCAATGTGTCATCGACCGTAACGTTGGTCAGATTCGCTGTCCCATTGTTGGTTGCTACGATGCTGTAAGAGAGGGTGTCCCCTACAGAAACGT
>JAHDEB010000143.1:12377-15911 GCA_020629055.1 Chloroflexota bacterium | reverse complement strand
GGTTTTCGGCTATAATGGTCCAACATTATGTCATGTTGAGCTTTTCAGACCGCAGTATTTCTGGATTAAATCAATTTATCGGCCCAAGGCACCACATTTATGCAGACTGGTCTAGTCATCAAATCAATAAGTGGATTTTTTACTGTGCGAACCGAATCTGGCGAAGATTTTGTATGCAAGCTGCCCGGCAAGCTCAAGCGGAATCGGAGCATGACGGATATCGTGGCCTTAGGGGACCAAGTAAACTTTACTTATAACCCAAACGAAGAGAATGGCTTAATCGAGTCGATCGAAGAGCGGAGTAATACGCTTTCACGCAGTCGTCCCTCGGCGCACAATCGGCAATGGAAAACGGACAAAGAGCAGGTTTTGGTTACTAATGTAGATCAAGTGGTTTTTGTCTTTGCGGTTCGCAAACCTACCACAAGCATTCGTAAGCTCGACCGACTGTTGGTGGTGACAGAGCAGCAAAATATTCCGGCCGTGATTTGTGTCAATAAAATAGACCTTGGGAGTGAAGAAGAGGCGGACGAGAAGTTCGGTGTTTACAGAGACATCGGTTACGACGTGGTGTATACCAGCGCCCATACCAATCAAGGGATAGATCAGCTGCGTGAGTTGTTGAAAGATCGTATTTCTGTATTTGCCGGTTCTTCTGGTGTTGGGAAATCGACTTTGCTCAACGCTGTGCAGCCAGGGTTAGGACTGCGCACCAATGATGTGAGTGATGCAACCGGTAAAGGGCTGCATACGACTCGGTATGGTGAACTGTTTGAGCTCAATCAGGGCGGATGGGTCGCTGATACACCTGGAATCCGTGGATGGGCTTTGTATGATATTGAGCCCAATGAGTTGGACGCATATTTTCGCGAGATTGAACCGTTTGTGACGATGTGCCAATTTAGCGATTGTTCTCACACAAATGAACCAAAGTGCGGGGTGAAACAGGCGGTCGCGGACGGTCAGATTACGGCCGGACGGTTTGACAGTTACCTACGATTGCGCGAAGAACACGAGAATTTAATGGAAGAGCCCTGGTAAAACCGGCCGAATCACGCTTTAATTAGACACCTTCATGTACGACATTCACCAAATTTCCGACAAACCGATTCTGTTGGAGCCCCCGAATCAAAAACCAAACCGATTTAATCAGCTCATTTCCCGAGCCTCCGGGTTTGTCTGTTTGGTCGTGCTGGTCGGCATGTTGGGGTACTTGGTTGTGCCGCTGATGACATCGAGTCAAACCAGTGGCTGTAATATCACCGGGTCAATTCCTATCCACGAAGCGTTTCAACCGATCTATCAAGAACACTGCTTAACGATGGGGGCACCGATTAGCCGCATTGGTGAAGACAATGTTCAAGGATACGGACCGCGTACGGTTCAATACTTTGAAGGGGCCCTGTTAATGGCCGATATCGCTGGCAATGCAGGCTCCGTTGAAGTTTTCCCTTTAGGGCGGCTGTTGGCCCCTGAAAATGGAGCAGGCACCCAAGCTGTGTCTGATGCATCTCGCGAAGCTTTTAATCAACATTTAGAGTCAAACGGCATATCTGACTTTTTAGGCCAACCGATTACCGGCCTTGTTCAGGTAGATGGGGTCGAGCTAGCCTATTTTGAAAATGGGGGATTAATTTGGGATGTTTCCGGCCGGCGGACATCTGCCCACAGCTTAGGGTTGATGCACATGTATACCAACAACCCGCAGCTCATGCTAGACACAGCCTACATCCCAAACGACACAATATCTCGCACGACATTTGATGCATTACCAGAATATGCCTTTGACATGCATGTCGCCCATCCGGTTTTGTATAGCGGCGAACAGCAAGTGGTAACAATCGAGGTTGTGAATGCGATTAGCAACAGTCCGGTTAACGCATTAAGCCTAAATGGCACCGTCTATTTCGCTGATCTAGGCGAGTCTATCAATCAATCATTTACGTTGCAGGCAACAGATGAGCCAGGCATTTACACCGCCCAAATTAACTTGCCCCAGCACCCAGAAGGGAATGAAGGGCGTGATGTTTTGATCCAAGTATCTTATCGCACCAACACAACAGGTGTGATTACAACCATCAAAAAGTTTCAGACTTGGTGGTAAATGCAAGCCTACAAACATGACCTATAGTACATTGTGTTCATACTAGTATTTCAGTAAGCTATATCTCTGGTACGTTTAATTTAGGATTTTAGTGCTTTATCAGCACGATTATTTAAATCTGGTTTGGTGAAATATAGATGCCGCTAAATCATGACGGTTTTTATATTTCATAGTCTCAATATCAGTTTTATTTTGAACGAGACTATCCAAATCTATCTGTATTCTATGAAAAATGGTAAGCCACTGAAACTAATCTTTTTAGAGGATGATGAGAGTAAGCACGAGCGTGTGAATATAGCTCTTGAACCATTGCAGTATGAGACTCGTTTTGCCAAAAACGGTCATGAAGCGCTTGACCAGATCGCGCGGCAGCCTTTTGATATGTTGGCGATTAGCACCGCCATTCCCAATTTTTCCGTCATAAATTTTATAGATACGATTTTGAAGTGGCCCCGCCCACCTTCTATTCTGGTGATGACACGGCCGGGGGACGAACACATCGCGGCCGAAGCGCTTAAACATGGGGCTGCCAACTACATGATGGTAGACGATCAAGACGCTTGGTTAACCTTATTGCCCATCGTCATTCGCCAAATCATGCGGCGCCATCAGCTTGAAAACGAAAAGCGGGAAATGCTATTTACTTTGCAGGACCGGAATCGGGCTCTTTCTTATCTTCACTTGGTTGGGGCCGATCTCACATCGATCCTAGAGCCAGAGCAAGTCATGAAGCGGCTGATGCGCTATGCGATTGAAATTTTAGGAGCCGAGGGGAGTTCGATTTGGCTTTGGACCGATGAAAACCATACCCATCTTGAGTGTAAAGCGGTTACCCATCGAACTTTTACACCCCCTTTAAAAGGGGTGGTGATGAGCTGTGATGAAGGTATTGTGGGGTGGACGGGTAAAAACAATAAAGGGGCCATTCTAAATAAAGTAGAAACAGACGAACGTTTTGATAAAGCGGTGGATGCCCATATCAATTTTAATACGATGTCGCTTTTGGCTGTGCCGCTGCGGGTGCAAGGGACGGTCTTTGGTGTGCTCGAGTTTGTCAATAAGTTAGTTGGCGAGTTTGACGAAAATGACCAAAGCCTAGCGGAAACGCTGGCCCATGCGGCCGCAACCGCATTAGAAAATGCGCGCTTGGTCGAGTCGTTGCGCCAAAGCTCGGCCGTGTTACAAGACAGAAACGCTGAATTAGACGCGTTTGGGCATACGGTTGCTCACGACTTGCAAAACATGTTGGCCCGCGTCATCGGCTTTAGCGAATACTTGGTTCAAGAAGCTGAATTTACTGAAGGGGAGGCGATCCCACGGAGTACAGTGAACCGTGCTGTAGATGTCATTATTCGCGACAGTCGCAAAATGAGCGGGGTGATAGACGCCTTAATGCTGCTCTCTGCGGTCCGTCAGGCAGAGGTTAAAGT
>JAHDEB010000143.1:0-12277 GCA_020629055.1 Chloroflexota bacterium | reverse complement strand
CCAATCTGCAAGCGGAACTGTTCCGGCCGTTTACAGACTATGCTCGTAATCGACGAACCGGTGCAGGCTTAGGCCTATCGATTGTGCATCGGATTGTCACACGGCTAAATGGAACAGTTGGGGTGCAAAGTAGGCCAGGGGAAGGGAGCTCTTTCTGGTTTACACTACCGATTCACGAGGATGCAGACTACCCCCATATCGAATTTGCTACGGCGCTATCTCGTAGCAACCTGCGGCACATTTATCCAAATACGAGTGGATAAACAATGTTCGCTGTAATGAGGAGCGCAAACATCGCAAGAGCCAGCAAAAAGATTCGACGTAAATCCTTTAGTACATAGCTATATTCTTCTTTAAGTTCATCCATGGAGACTTGTTTTACTCGGCCGCGCCCTTTTCGGCGACGGGATGGTCCGCTGTTTGCGGTTGCGCGCTCCGGCCGAATACGCTTCTTCTTCATCTCTTCTCTAATTCTTTTGGAATCTTTTGATCTTTTTGTCATGATTGGTCTTCGTCTGTTTCTTTTAAATCCGCTTTAACAATAATCCGCTTATTATCAATTAAATAAGGGTAACAAGAGATCAGCGTTAAGCTTGCATGATCGGTTGGAGCCATTACTTCAACCGCTGTGGGCAGCACAACCTCGATGTTATTGACCACATACGTGTAATTGGCCCGACCAGAGGATACTACGATTTCGTCTCCAGATTCAAGTTGATCGAGATTTCTAAAGATTTCACCATAAATGTCGTTGTGAGCCGAAAGTACCATATTGCCCACATCACCGACCAATGCGGTGCCGATACTGTGCCCCACTCCCTTTTTTAGCTGCTCTTCTTCATGCCCGGCAAAAATCGGCGCATTAACCGCGATTTTTGTGATTTGAATTTGGCGCGGCTGTTCTGGGGCAGCTGTCGGGATAGGGGGGGGTACATACGCATCGACTAAAGGCAATAAGTGGCTGGGGATGCTTCCAGCCTCTTCATAGATGATCGGTTGCCCTTCAACAGGTGGTTGATGGCCAGAGGGTAGCAAAACAAGGTCGATAACAGGGGAAAGCGTCGGTGTCGCAATGACAGGCGCATTGGCGATCGCATCTTGCTGGGCCTGGGTAATCTCACTGTTGAGCTGACGCAGAGAGCCAACCAAAGAGTAAACGATCCAAATAAAACCGATAGCGGCCGCAATTTCGACGAACAACAACGATCGATTGAATAGATTTCCCCAGCGGCCGGTGGTGGCCGCATCAACGTCGGCAGACTCATCTTCTGACCCTATAGCCCGTTGGGCCGAGGTTATAACTAAACCGGGCTTCCCATCATTTTGCCCGACAGGCACATCAACAACACGCCCCTCATCTTTTAAACGGGTTAAGCGATTTTTTCTTTCCGCATACCGTTTAAGGTAAAGCGCTTCTTCTAGCTGTTTTTCTGAATATTGATCTAGCTTTGAATTCGGTCTTCGAGCCATGTCGCAATGTTACCAACAATTGAATGTGATCACTAATCTGCTTTATAAGCTCCAATAAATGGTAATATGACTCCGGTAATAGATAGGCTAATCGAAACGATATTTAACTATTCTGCACCGGCTTTATTACCGGTTTCATTCTCTTTTTTATCTAGCCTTATCACCATAACGGTGCCGATGATACCCAGAATACCGATCAGCAGACCGCAGACACCTGCAATCAATGTTCCCATAAAGGCTAAGAAAATATTGCTTGCTGGGTCGACAGGAATACCATAAATCATTCGCGGGCCTTCAACCGGCTCTGTTGGATCACTTGGCCCTGAATCTATCCCGACTACATTGCTAGGTGGTTCTAAAGTGTCGCCTGTGTTTTCTACTTCAGTTTGTTGTTCTTGAAGGACGAACCCAAAGTCTAAATGTTTGAGGGTGGCCGGTAAGTCGGAAACCTCAAATTCGATATGGATGAATTGCTCGCCTAGATTCGCATCCGAATTAAGCAATGGGGAGACGCTGGAAGAATTTTCAAGGAGAGTAAGGCCGGAAACCGCCCCTTGGTCCGGTAGGGTACGCAGCTGGTATTTCACATCGTTGTGCATGACCAACCCGTAAGCGATCCCGTTTGTGGCTGGGCCGAACCCAGAACTGAATGCAAAGCGCCCTTGTGGATCTGAGTGCACAGTGGCAATCACTTCCCCACTATCAACATTAAAGAGTTCAATCGGGACATTGGGCAATGGTTGATCATTGGCATCAAACTGATTGTTCTGGTTCATGTCGCGCCAAATTCGACTGCCAACCTCGACCGGGGGTGTTTGGCAAATAATTTCTATGTCTCCGACACCATTCGCCCCATTGAAAAAGATCAGGTTCCCAGGAGATAGCTGATAACCACGGCGGCTTTCACCATTGGTATTGTCGAGCCAGCGAACACCACTTGTTAGATAATCAAACGGGTCTGAAACGCCGACAGCAACTTCGCCACTGTTGGGTAAAAGGGCGATACCGCCTAAAGAAGTTTCAAAGTTTGGCTCAAATTGCTCACCTGTATAAAACTCGTCTCCCCGATTGCCACCCTGTTGGTTGTAAGCACATTCCTCAGAACTACCTTCAACGACATAGCTTTCTTCTACTTTACAGATGCGGATAATGTCACCACCGGCCGTTCGGTTGTACAAATTCGTGTCTTCTGCATTCGTAGGATGGGGTTGTTGTAATCCCCCCATATGGCCAGTACGGTCCATTAGGGCGACAATGAATGAGCCGTCATCATCAATTTCGATATCTGACAAAATCGGCACTGCATAGCCATCATTTTCAATCCATTCGTCTGTCCAAGGATTCCATTGCCCTGATGCGAGCCCTCCGTTTAGAAGGCCACGTTGAAAATTAGCTAGTGGAAACGAGATAATCGAGCTAAAAGCCTTACCATCAAATTCGAGGATATGGGCAGAAAGATCGGCCGCGGTTCCACCTTCTAACTCGGCCGAACAAACAGCCCCAACGTAGATGGCACCATCATCAGCTGCTTTGACCGCAAATGGGCGAGTTTCGCCATTGGTACACTCTAAATCTGGTATCGGATGCTGGTCTTTGACTGCGACAGATTCTGTATCGATGGTAACAAGTTCACGGCCGCCCAAATTCATCGCGTATAAAGTTTTGCCGTCTGGGCTAATGTCTAAGCCACCCAAACCGATTTTACCGATTTGTGAAAAGACTGAGGCATCAACCGATGGTGTAGATGGGTCATTGGGCAATAACCGTTCACCTGGGTCGCCTAATTCAACCCCTGCTTCAGTTAAATCTATATATGGCTTAGTAGAAGCACCAAATGCGAAATCTGAAACATAAATGCCGCCGATGCCAGCAGGGCCTAAGCCTGCATGACGTTTAACAAATGCGCTGCTATATAAGTGCTGATTGCCATGATCCCAAGCTAACCCCCACACTGAACCGGTATTGGCGATTTGGACCACTGAATTTGGCTCTTGGTATCCTACGCCAGCCTCTCGCCCTTCTGCATCATAGGGGAAAGAAAGGATGGCTGCATAGTCCCCTGGTTGATACCCTTCCAGCCCGTCAGTCGCCAAGGCGTCCCCTGCAATATAACGAGAGGATGCCAAAGCTGGATTGGCTGCGCAAAATGCGGGGGCATCGTAATAGCCTGCATCGATGCTTTTGGGCAGGCTTTCAAGTTCTACTAAGTTGACCGTCTGCCAACCTGCTTGACTTGGGGATAAATTAATGAGGTCTGGGTTTTGTGAGGTGTCGTAGATGACGCGAACCTGTTGGCCACCAACCGGTCCTAAGCTCCAAGAACCATCTTCTGCTGTTACTGTTTCTAAGGTTTGCCCGGCTTCATCCTCAAGCTCTACCCGAATACCCCCGATGCCAGCTTCACCTTCATCTATTTGCCCATTTAAATTCGCATCGTTCCATGCGCGGCCGGTGATAATTGTTTGTGCAAAAACAGCACGTGCAGAAACGAGTGCAAAAAGTAAGCTGATAGAGATAGCGATAAGTTGGCGATGTGGGTACTTCAGGTTGTTAGTCATAATTGATCGCTAGACACCGCTATTAAATGGAAATATCAAGGAGTGATTTAACCATATGCGAGAAGTTGCGATAGGAGGGTTAATTTTCTAGTGCTTACCTGCTGGTGAAAAGGGCATTGACAATAAATGATGTGTGGAGATTGTGTGTCAATGCTGATGGGAAAATAGTGCCTTGCAGCTAAAACAATAACCGGATTAAACGGTTTTCGTTTTTGATGATTGGCTTAACATGATTGTTAAATGGTTGTGGTTTCGCAATTAGATAAATAAGTTGAAGGTTTATTTTAGCATTTCCACTCAAAGTTGATATAAATATTGAGTGTAGGTGGTGTGAAAGAAGTTTATTCAAGAAAACTTATCAAATTCCTTTCGAAGAATTGAAAAAACCTGTTTTTCTTAGCTTTTTTTCCGGTTTTAACCAAATCGTAACACCAATTGTAACCATTTATTATCTTTAGTTTTTTATTTGTCCTCAATCACTAGACCCATAGATCAACCGGACCGATCTAGGCAATGGGTTTAAATGAAATTGAATAAACGATCAGCGGCCGGTATGTGTGTGAATTTTACCTCATGAAAATCAAATCTTCGCTAAAAAAAAACAATAAATTCTGCCCGTGTCACAGCGAAAAGCGATATAAGTCTTGCTGCGAGCCATTTCATAAAGGAGATGCACCGCCAACGGCCGAGGCGCTTATGCGGTCACGTTATGCGGCGTATGCCTTAGGGTTGGTTGATTATGTGATCGACACGACAGACCCGGCCGGAGGCAAATATAAATCCCCACGTAGCGTATGGGCGCAAGAACTAAAAGCGTGGTGTGAGTCTACTCAGTTCTTAGGGTTAGAAATAATGTCTGCTTCAGAAAATATGGTGACCTTTCGGGTGAACTTGGTGCAGAAAGGAAAGCCCTCTCCTTATATTGAACGCTCAATCTTTACCCGGCCATCTGGTCGTTGGCTATATTTTGATGGATTAATGGTGTAAAGAAAACCGACCTATCGTACCAGTTCGTTAATTTCTTCTGCACAAACACACGCCTCTTTACTGACACCCCGTTTAACCAAATACCCATCATATTCATTGCCGGTGCCTGAAGAGGTCCAGCCGTCTAGCACAAACGGCAGGTCACCATCGGCACCGATCCATTGACCGTTGTAGCGACGAGCAAAATGGAGGTGGGTGCCGTTTGAGAAGCCCCCTTCACATGAGGCATGCCCGATGCGATCTCCGGTTTCTAGTTCTGACCCTAATTCTACACGGCCGGATTGGTCAACGTGCCAATGGACCAGAACCCAACCGGTGCCAGGGTCACCGTCCCCATCAAGATCAAGCAAGACGCCCCCGAAATCACTGTAAACCACTGTGCCCGGGGCTGCTGCTACCACCCAAGCTTCTGAGACATAACAGCCACGTTTCTCTTTGTCGGGGCCAAAATCAAGGGCGGCCCACGCGCTGCCCCCGGCCCAGCCACCGTGCGGGCCACCGGTAAAGTACCACGGCACGTCTGGCTCCCAAGGTAGGGTTAAGGTCGGCTGTCGCAGTCGTCTAGGTTTTAGTGGCTCGTCGGCCGTAAAGCCAAACGGATTGCCAAAAAGATCAAAGTAAGTTTGGCTAAAGCCTTGTTCTCCGGCTTCAGACCGCCATGTGGTTGGGTTTGCGTTGGTATGCCCGGCCAACCAAACCTGCACACCGGCGGTGCCATGATTGATTGTTGGGTCGATGACCAAACGGGTCTCATCATCAAAGTCGATGGTGCGTAGCCCCCCTTCGTCTCGGCCGTAAAAACCGTAGTTGGCCAGATTGGCCGCAATCGACAGCTGGTTGTACAGTCCTTCTTGCCCTGGCCGTTCGATCCCCATCGGATAAAAGTTTCCGGCGAAGTTTGGGACCGGCTGACTGACCCAGCGAGAACGGTACTCGATCATGGCGAGTAGCAAGCGGGGGTTGACGCTAAAACGGATCGCGACAAGGTCGACAACGCCAGCCCCATTCAGTGGCCGACCTTCCACTGATTCCTGATAGCGGAGCAGGGTGCTTTGCGGGTAATAGCGTCGCAAAAAGTCACCGGTGCTAAAATCGGCGACGGTTGGACCGTAGATCAACTCGCTATCCGGGATAATTTTCCAGGCAGGGCCAACCCCGGCCGTTTCGACCGGTATCGCCAACGTTTGGCCCACCACGACAAAGTCGCTGTCTGAAAGACCATTGGCCCCCATCAGTTCTTCTAAAGTGATATCAAACTTGGTGGCGATTAAAAACAGGGTGTCGTTGGGCACAACGGTGTACGAGACGAGGCCCGGCACATCGGTGTCGTAATAGGCGCTATCGGGGGTCGGCAGACCTGAATAGCTGGCGGGGGTAGGGCGCTCGATTGTGGCGGTTGGCGGTGGTAACGGGGTCGCCGTGGCCAAATCTGGCGCTTGCACCACATCGGCCGGGTCAACGGTCGAACCGCTCTGAGCGCCGGTTATCGGCTGCATACCAACGGTTGGCAGTGGCACCGCGGTTGCCAGAATCACCGGCCGACTCGCCTGATTTCCGCCGCATCCGGCTAATATTACGATTAAGAGCAGGCTGAATGCGGTTAAACCGCGCCAAGATTTAATTTTCGTCAACGTCATTTTCATCACAATCATTTTAACCCAGAGAAGCAGCGGGTAAAATCAATTGCTTGTTTCGGCCTTTGCTTGGATAAGAGTGGTTAGATGTTAGTGGTTAGTGGTTAGAAAAGAATATGTCAAATGCAGAATATGTCCAGCGGATGCGCATCCGTTTTAGTAAATTTGGTCCGGCCCGCTTTATTAGTCACCTAGATATCGCCCGCACGTGGGAGCGTGCTCTTAATCGGGCCAAAATACCGATGGCCTACAGCCAGGGGTTTAACCGTCGGCCGCGTATGTCGTTTGCTACGGCGACCCCTTTGGGCACCACCAGCGAATGTGAGTTTGTTGATATTTGGACGAAAGAAGTGCTAGATCCGGCCGAGACGATGCAGATCATCACAGAAAAAATGGCCCCTGGCATTAAGTTGCTCGAGATCGCAGATGTCCCGACCAGTGGCAAAAAGCTACAGGTTTTGACAATTGATTCGACGTTTGAGATCACCATCACCGAAGGAATTAGCCGAGACGAGCTAAAACAAAAGGTGGCTGATTTATTGGCGGCTGATGAGATTTTGCGGGAGCGTACGGTCAAGAAAAAACTCAAGCAGTTTGACCTACGGCCGATGGTTTATGACCTAGCGGTTGCTGATTCAGGAAGTGGGGAAGAAGGGGAGCCGATTATGCTGATAGCGAGATTGGCCCTTGAGCCATCAAAAACCGGCCGGGTTGACCAAGTCATGCTGCAACTGGGTTTAGATCCGCTCGATGCGAAGGTGCATCGGAAGCATGTCTCTTTGATTGAAGAGTAGTCGGTGATCGGTCGCCTTCGGCGCGGTGGTCGGTCCGCTGCGCTAGCCGGTATTCAGTTTGCTGCACTAGTTGGCTAATCTTGAAAAGGTCGGTAAACGCAAAACGCCACTGACCTACCATCTACTGATGCGAAGCAAACTGACCCGCAGGGCACCGAATACCGACCACCGCTTACCGACTCACCGAATCACAGAACGGACAGCCGCCGTCCGGCCGGATGATCGCAAAGCCACCCTGCGGATCTTCCTCAAAATGGAAAATGTCTACATTAAAAATAATCGCCAATTCAACATAGCCACTTGAGTAAGCTACCCCCAGCGCTTCATACAGCCATTGGGCCTGTTCACTGGCAGAGGTTTGGTTGGCCCATGAAAAACGGCCGGGCAAACCGCCGTATCCATCACCTGACAAAAACCCAAGCTCTGTAAAACAAAGCGGTTTATCGCCGCCAAATGCAAAAAACGTGTTTTGCATCGAAGGGACGTAATACCAGCCGAAATATTCTCCGGCCGGATGGCCGCTTTCGGCCGTGGGCGGGGTCGCCCCTTCGTTAAAATGGATCCCGATACAGTCGGCATAGTTGCTGGCACCGGCCGCCGCCATACCGGTCATGTACCGGTTGTTTGACCACGCGTTGGTTCCGTTGTCAAAACCGGTCGGCGCAGGCGCACCGCTAATCACCATAATGTCCGGGTTCGCCGCTTTGATCGACTGATAGGCCGGAATTAGCATCTGTTCGACGTAGATGGCCGGGTCAATCGAGCCAGCGGGCCATTCAAAGTCGATGTTCATCTCGTTCCAAACTTCAATCGCATCAGGTGCCGGGTCGAGTTGCGCCATCCCCGCCATAAAGTTTTGGAACGCCGCATAGTCGATGCTGGTCGGGTAAGGGTCGCCGGTCACCGATACCAATACTTTAAACCCTTGGGCTTTGGCTCGCCCTAATTTTTCATTGATTTCGCTGGGTACACTGTCAGAGCGCCATTTGAGTTGGAACTTGACCCACGTCATCCCCGCCTGTTTCATCCGTTCAGGGTTTTCTAGGTCGTGGGTTTGGCCACCGTAATCGAACCCAGAAATATCGACATAGCCTAGGCTTGCCACACTGTCCCCAACGGTCCAGTCTGGTGCAGAGCGAGGTAGTGCGGCCATTGGAATAAACGGTTGTTCGATGACGGTGTATGACCAGGTATAGGTTTCACCGTTGGCAACGACGGTCGCTTCGACGATATTGCCTACAAACAAAGGCTGTTTTGGGATGAGGACAACGGCATCCCGTGCACCGAGCGTAATCCGGCCGGCATCTTGTTCGGCCGCGTCGCGCCCCTTAAAGTTCGTTTCATCGAATGCACAGGACTCAACCTCTAATCCGTTGATTGTGACTCGGGCCGAAGTTACGTCTGGGGTGATGTCTCCGTTCCCCAACTGTAGAATCAGCGGCGGGCCGGTCGGTTTTTCGTAGCCGGGGCAGCTGGCGGTCGGTTCGGGGAATTCGTTAAACCCTTGGGCGGCAAAGTATGAGGTGCCACCGTTGGGTGGGTAGTAAATCGGATACGCCTCGGCCGATGTTGAGCCGTCATCCATGCCAGAAATTGAATCAAGCGCAAAGGCGACCTGAACACCGCCAAAGTCATCTCGGAAGCGGCCGTAGCCGATTGTTTTAAGATCCGGATCGAGCAGGGTGAGTGCTTGGAACGGAGCTGACAACCAATAGTCCAGCGCCCACAGGTCGGTGCCATCGGGGGAGTCGATGGCGAAAATAATGCTGTTGGCGGCCGCTTGCGACCCGCCACCGGTAAAATAGGGCGCCCCAACCGTTTGCGATCGCGCGTTAGGCGCGTCGTTGCGCCCCATGTATTCGCTATGGTCCTGCGCATTGTCTGAAAGCTCAAAGCTGTACCCGACCGGGTCTAATCCGGAGTCAACGCGATATTCGTTAAGAATGTCTAGCCAGGCAAAATCGGGCGGTTCTGGGGTGATGGTGGGTGTCGGGGTAATCGTGGGTGTGTCTGATGGCAGCGGTGTGATTGTTGGGGTGGGGGTAATCGTTGGGGTTTCGGTTGGTGAATCGATAATCGTAATGGCCGGTGGCGGCAATTCGGTTTCGGCCGGGGCTTCGGCGATTGATTCAACAACTTCATCAACGCCAGTGTCGTCGGCAATTGGGGTGTCAGCAGCTGAACTCGAACAGCTGCAAAAAATGATTAAGATAGCGGATGCCAAAAGAAACTGGCGAAGAAGACGGTATTTATGCATAAGATTATGAGCGTGTGGCTGGGATGGTGGGGCGTGGGTGGATGACACGCGATTATAGTGCAAGCTGGTACTAAAGTAGGGGGACCTCAATAATTTCTTATGTGGCTAGGGTCGAAGGGGGCGGGCCCCATTTGGATTCGAAGAGATAATCATGTTCCGCTCCCTTCGCCCCCTACGAATACGACATATTCATTATGAACGTCCAAAACGCTTGAGCAAAGCCAAGAACTGCGGTGCCGCTTGGGTAAAGGCCCAGTACAAAATCGGCTTGTTGGGATAATCCCACGCCCCGATATGATGGGAGACGGTGCCTTGAAACCCTTGTTTAAAGCGGTAAACGCCCCACATGCGGTCTGATTCATCGAGCACATCGGGCGCTCCCCAGAAATCATAAATTTTGTTGCCGTTTTGCTTCGACCAGCGAATCGCTTCCCACTGCAACAGATAGTTGGGCATCCGCTTCCGTTCTTCACCATTGCTGGCCCCATACATGTACAATGCACGATCTGCAAAATGGACGATGATGACCGCCCCAAGCGGCTGCCCTTCGTATTCGGCGATAATCGGCCGAGCATGCCCCGCTTCGATGAGCGCTTTCCAGCCGTCCATATAATAGGCTTGCGGCCGGATAATAAAACGGTCCCGTTCAGCGGTGACCCGATACATTTCGTAGATCATCGGCAAATCTTCAAGCGTGCCGGTCCGTACCGTCACATCCTTTTTAGGGCCAAGCCGAATGTTGTAGCGGGTTTTTTGTTTCATGCTGGCCAGCATATCTTCTTCGCTGCGGGTGATGTCGTATAAAACCGTGTTGCGAAATTGGATTTGATCGGCCGATACGCGCCAACCACGCTGTTCTAGGTCGCGCCGCATGCTGGTGCCTGGCTCTGCCGGTTTCGGATCTTCGCCGGTAAACATCGGTACATCCGCATCTATTTTCATAAAGATGGCCCGCTCACTTTTGGCGATCACTTGCAGGTGATAAAGCACCGCTCGGCGTAGGTCGTCGTTTTCGTAATCTAAGACCGGCCCTTTGGGGGCATACAGCACGCTCCAAGGTGAATAGGGCAGCTTGCGTTTTAAGATCATCGCGGCCGCGACCAGTTCCGGTCCGTTGCGAAAAATCGTCGGCCGCATCTCCCAGCCCCAGCGGGACTTAAATTCTCCCCAAGCCCACGTTTGCAGCGGATGGGGATCATGTAGCTGAGAGATTAGCTCCTGCCACTCAACGGATGATTTAATGATTTCTTCGGTTAGTTTGGTAATGCCCAAGCGCTATTCCCCTCGCCGCCACTTGTAAACCCGATAGGTCAAGTTGTTATAGACCCGGTCGACCGGACCCACCGTACGTGCGACATCACCGCCCCAGCCCCGTTTAAAACGATAAACGCCCCACAAACCAGCATTATTTTGCTGAAAGTTTTCTTCTAGATGGTCTCGATCATAATCGGGTACACCCCACATGTCATAGAACTCGCACCCTTGCGCTTTGGCCCATTTCATCGCTTCCCACTGCACGCCGTAGGTCGGCATCAGCTCGCGTCCTTCTGTATTCGAAGCGCCGTACAAATACGAGCCTTGTTTGCCCCATGCAAATGCCATCACCCCGGCTAGCGGTTTGTCGTTGTGTTCAGCGATAAACAGCGCGACAGACCCTTTGGCAAATTCATTGAATTGGTTAAAGGCGACCTCATAATATTCTTTGTCATGCACCCCAAACTCGTTTCGGTTGCCGGTCATAAACATCATTTGATAAAAGGCGTTCAGGTCATGCTTGGTGCCGCGCCGCACGGTGACCCCTTTTTTGGCTGACAGCCGGATGTTATACCGAGTTTTTTGCTTCATGGCGGCCAAAATTTCTTCTTCTGTCTTGGTGATGTCGATGCGTACGGTACGGGGTGGCTGAATTGAATCGGTAGGTGAGACGTTGCCATTGGCCGTGTTGAGCGAGTCCCAATCGGCCGGGCTAAACTCGTCTGACCACAGCAGGGGTTCCATTTTTAAGATAGCGGCGCGGTCTTGCCACGCGGCCGTGTCTAACTGATTAAAGAGCAGCTCAACCAATTCTTTGTTGTGCCAATCGACCAGTGGCCCATGCGGGACATAAGCGATTTTAATCATCCCCCATGCGTAGCTTTTAAACAGCATTTGTGCCCCGGCCACGATTTGCCCTTCTTCTTTGATGGTGACCCGCTTGCTGGTCCAACCAAAGCGGCTTTTTAGTCGGGCCCAGACGGCCGTTTGCAACAGGCTGCCATGCGGATGCTGTTTGACGAAAGCGTCCCATTTTTCGTCGGTGTCGGTGTATGGGGCTTCGCCCAGTTCAAACATTTGGTCCAGTGATGACATAGGGGGCAATTATAGTGGAGAGTGCGGGGGGAAGGTAGCAAGCTTATAAAAGGATAAAAGTAAAAGGGGAAAGGAGAAACGGACGACGTTTGCGTTGTGCTTTTTAAGATGGGCGATCCCCTTTCTTTTTGATAGATTAGGGTCAAAAATAACGCAAAAACAGGAGAACGAGCATGACCACAACGATAAAAACGGCCGACTGGCTAAACAACAACCAAAATCAATTTA
>JAHDEB010000142.1:2133-15923 GCA_020629055.1 Chloroflexota bacterium | reverse complement strand
TCAAAATCAGCAAAAATCAGTGCCATCCGTTGCAAAAGAAGATTTAAAATGCTTATACAGAATTGAGGTTACTTATCCAGAACTGCGGTTTGTTCCAAACATTTCTGCGATCAGTGTTTCATCTTAATCGAACCGAGAACGGCTAGCAGCACCAATAGACCGCCGATAAATGTGGCAATGTTGGGGACTTCGGCAAATAGAATAAACGCGAAGACCAAAGCCAATGGGGTTTCTAACGAGCTTAACAACGCCGTTTGCCCGGACGGGATTCTTTTCGCACCTTCAGCCAAGGTCACCGACGCGATCGCAAAAAGCAGCCCAAAAGAAGATAAAACGAGAATCTCTGTGGGGTCAACGGCCATCGGGCTGCCATACAGTCCGGCAAAGGGCAATAGCAATATCGACGATAACACGGCCGGACCCGCCCCGGGCGTCTCGGGGTATTTACGATAAATGACCATGATCGAAGCCATCACAATCGACATAAACAAGGCCAGCAGATCACCCACGAAGTTAATATGGCCCAGCGACCCCGAGACAATGATACCGACCCCCAAAAGCGCACCTAAGCATCCAACCATTGTTCTAAATGATATTTTTTCCCCGATCGCTACCCACGCCAATAATGCCGCAATCAGGGGGGAAATCGCATAAATCAGTGAGACATTGGCGATCGACGTCAGTTTAAATGATGAGATAAACGCGGCCGTCCCCATTGCACCGATCACCGCGACCGCAAATCCGCTGGATCCTAGCTCGTAAAAATTCTGCTTTAAAGTGCCCCTTTTCATGAGCCATGCCACCGTAAAGGCGGCCGCAAAAACACCTCTCCAAAAAATCACATCCCAAGCTTCGGCCGCAACCCCCTTTGTAAACAGCCCGGCCGTGCTAAAAGTAATCGCTGAAAGCACCACAAAAAATATACCCATTCGTTGTTCAGATTGATTCATTAGATTCACTTCGCCATTCTCCTTGAACCTTGGTTCCGCTTCATAGTTTGTCCTTAAAAATATTAATTGCGGACAGCCTAACATTGGTTGTTCCCAAAATACAGAGGATAATCACGGCATATCGGCACAAACAGTTTGATTTTTAAAGTCAATCAAAAATGGATGGGAAATGAAACAATCACTAGACGACATCGACTGGAAGCTACTGCATGAATTACAGAATAATGCCCGGCTATCTTATACAGAATTGGGGCAGAGAATAAACCTTTCCTCTCCGGCCGTAACCGAACGCGTGCGAAAATTAGAGGATGCCGGCATCATTTCCGGCTACCACGCCAAAGTTAATTTGGGGAAAGTGGGCTTGCCCATGATGGCGATTATTTATATTCATGTGGCGGACGGGCAACGAGATGAAAAAAAGGCGGCCGAGATCGAGAAAATCCCAGAAGTGGTCGAACTCTATCGTACAACCGGCTGCGATTCGATTATTGTCAAAGTTGTAGCCCCCTCTGTTGAAAGACTAACATCATTGCTTGATGAACTGTCCCATGCAGGCACCCCTAGCATGTCGATTGTCCTTGGGGACCCTCACATTCAAAACGTCATTTCCAACGACCTCTTAACAGATATTGAGTAGAGCCACACTGGGCCACTACCCAAGCAGCGATTTACAAGTAAACTCCTAAAAGATCAGAGTCGCTTAAATCATGGCGACATCGGCTGATTAAAACACCACACAGGAAACCAATCGTGGAAAAACAATTATTTTGGCTTCACATTAAGAAGTCGGCTGGAATAACCACCCGATCTTTGCTTCAACCCTACTATGTCGAAGTAGATCGATCAAAAAAGCCCAAGAGTTTTATCCAAGCTGCACCGGAAGAATACAACGACATCCTGAACAACTATCGGATTGTTTTAGGGGAGTATCAATTTAAGCGGTGCCTATTTGCAAAAACATACCTTTACCCTGAAACGTGGGATGATATTTTTTCGTTTGCCTTTTCTCGCGAGCCGACTGATAGATGCGTCAGCATGTTTTACTACCTATTTTGGAAAGAGCCTTGGCGTATTAAAAACATAGCCAAAACTTTGATAAAGGTTAGGCAAAACAAAAAAATAGTTCTTAACACGTCGTATGCGTTTGATCTGTTTTTAGATTACCTGCATGAGGCCCGTTTAAGCGATTCGATCTATCAGCCACATGGCATTCACTTCGCAACCCACACAGCCCCCATGTGGGATGACATCACAGATTCGAACGGAACGGTTCTACTGAAGAAGGTGTACCGTTTAGAAAATTTAACCGAAGGTCTGAATCAGGCTTTTGAAGAATGTGGCATCGCCAAGCGGCTTGATCAGCATGACAAGAAGCTAAACAAAAATAAAGAGCGAAAAAACTTTAGTCCAAACCGGAATCAACTGAACAAAATCGAAGAGATATATCGTGGAGATTTTGAAATTTACGAAAATGCTTGAGGCTCACTCAAGCTCCGGTTACAAGACGCGGCAGTCTGCCGGCCGAGCTTAGTCCGGCTCCCCAAACTGGGTCCAATCCGGCTCCTCTTCCTCGATCCAGCGGATTGCTTCAGGGCTGCCCCAAATCGCATGTTCCACCGGCAAGCGCGGGGCCAACTCGGCCGTTCTCGCAAGAACTTCATCCAAGTTCCCCATCGTTGTATACGAGAAGCCCCGGATTTTAAGGTCAGCCGCGGCGGTCGCCCGTTGCAAACAAACAGGAATCGGTTCACCTTGAATTCGATGATAGTGGAAGGTTGCTGCATACGTATCCCCTGCCCCAACCAAAAATTCAGACTCCTTCTGCGGGATCGCCGGAATGCTAAACAGCTCATTTTGGCGAATAAACCAGGCCCCATTCCGGCCGCGTGTCAGCAAAATCTGTAGCTTAGGGTTGACCTCACGAACCAAACCGATGCCGGTCATTAACTGACCATCCCCTAAAGCCGCCATCTCGGCCGTATTCACATTGATAAAGTCTAAATGCTCTAGCAGTTGGCTAAATTGTTGAAAATCATTGCCGAAATCCCCCTGTGGGCTTAACACGACTTCACATCCACGCCTTTGCCCTTCGGCCGCAACCGATCGCTGATACAGTTGCGGAGCGGTACCAATCCAACACACCCGCCCGTCCCAAAAATTTTCCTTAAGCTGCCCAACTTTAAAATTCTGCCCCAACGCCAGATCGATTTCAAAAAAGGTCACTTGCCCCCCTTCCGCAAAAACCAACCGCAACCATGCTTGCTGACCATCGACCTCTAGCAAATCAAACTTCACCCCATAATCGGTTAACGGGGTCAACAACTTTTTGTCTAGATCGCGACTAATCGGCCCACTAAAAACGACATTCGCCCCCTGTTTAGCCAGCGCGGCCGAAGCATAAACGGCCGTACTGCCAAACATAATTCGGCTCTCGTTCTCATCATGAAAATCATAATAGTCTTTGGTCGGAATACCGGTAATCGAAAAATCTCGCATCAGCCTACCTCCTTAAACAAAATCGGGAAACAGCGGGATCGGTTCTTGCGTGGCCACATCAACCATCCCTAACAAATCACTAAGCCGGACCTCGGGGATAACCGTAAGCGCCAATCCGGTCGTCGCCAGCGCCTTGGCCCGATGGGGGATGCCCAATTCAACAGCGAGGTCATCCATCATCTGCATCTCAACCGCCAGTTCAGCCACCGGCTTATAGGACATTAAACCGGCCAATGGGAGCTCAACTTTCCCCAAAACATCCCCATCCTGCACAAAGACCAACCCGCCACCACACTGTACAAGCGCTTGGGTGGCCAGGAGCATATCTTCCGGCCGGTGACCGGTGATTAAAATGTTGTGTGAATCATGGGCGATGGAGCTGGCCAAGGTCGCCCGCTTCAATCCCAATCCTTTTAACAACGCCACGACCGGTGGATGGCTCTGCCCATGCCGTGGCACGATGGCGATCGTGCAGATGTCTGCGTCAAGGGATGCAAAGTCGATTTTTCCATCTTTGACCGTCGCCTTCGTTTGCACCAATTTGCTTAAACGGGTCGGCAACAGCTCCATGACATTCAGGGTCACTTCTCCGTTTTCGATGGGGGGCTTAATTTCAAAAGCGTCGGCCGAAAGCGGCTGAATCGTCACACTATTTTTAATTTCAATCCCGGTCGGTGGCTCAGGGATCTCTTGCAGAAGTTTTCCATTTTCGACCAGAAGCTCTCCGTCGACAAAGACCTCACTCGCCTTTACCTCTTCCAATGAAGAAAGCAGCACGATATCGGCCAAATACCCAGGTGCAATCGCCCCGTGGTCGCGTAATTGATAATGGCGCGCCCCATTCAGGGTCGCCCAGCGAATCGCCACAGCGGGTTCAATGCCGTGATACAGCATTTCTCGTATGACTCGATCCATATGGCCGTTTTCTAGCAAATCGGCCGGTGATATGTCGTCGGTGCACAGGGCAAGCTCTAAATGGGGCAGCTCGAGCAACTTAGGCACGATGGGTCGGGCGTAGTTGCCAAATGTGCTCACCTTGAGCAAGGGCAAAAGGCCCAAGCGCAGCTTCTCTAGCCCCTCTTCACCGATGCGCAGCTCATGGTCATTATCGATGCCAGAAGCGATATAGGCGTTTAGGTCACGGCCGGAAAGCAGCGGAGAGTGGCCCTGAACTTTGACACCCGCTTTTAGAGCCTCGTCCACGATCCCCACCATTTTGGGGTTCCCATTAACGATCCCCATAAAGTCCATCATTTCTGCCAAAGCGATCACCCTAGGCCAGCTGAGCATTTCAGCAATTTCAGCCGGGCCAAAGTCAGCGCCGGCCGTCTCTTTGCCTGGCACCGCCGGAACACAAGAGGAAATCGTCAGATAGGTTCTAAGCGGAATGCCCTCACTTCCCTCGAGCATAAAGCGGATCCCTTCCATGCCTAAGACATTGCCAATTTCATGCGGGTCGATAATCGATGTGGTGGTGCCAAACGGCAGCACGGCCGCCGCATAGTTGGCCGGGGTCACCATGCTGCTTTCAATGTGCAGATGGGTATCGACAAAGCCTGGGCATGCCCATTTACCGCTCCCATCATACGTCGTTTTAGCATCTAGCTGATAGGCACCGGCCGGACCAACCAACGCGATACGATTCCCCAGAATGCCGATATCCGCAGGATAAATTTCACAGGTAAAAACATTTACCAGCTGAACATTGGTAATCGCCAAATCAAGTGGGCGAATGCCCCTTGCCGCTTCGATCAGAGGAAGTCTATCCATGGTTCACCTCAAATAGTCTGTTAATTGGTCCAGTTTGACACACGAGTATCCGTTTAACGCCATTACCTCGCTAAAAACTGGGCTAATCTCGAGTTAGGATAAGGCGTATTTTAAAATGTGCAAATCGAGCATGGGTCAACCGATCTGGCCGGTAAAAAATTCTTGTGCTACCATCTTTCAAGTTCAAAATTTACCAGCAAGAATCACACTAGGAGGTCACCGTGCCAGTCCAAGGAGCGCTCAAGCGGGAATTAGCGCAATTTCCAAAGTCGGGGGGCAAACTGCTTACTGAAATCACGACCGACCCTTCATTTGCTGGGATTATTTCGGCCGACCAAGCGGGCAAACTCGCGGCCGCCATGACCTGTTCAATCGAAGCACTCATGGATTCACTGGTGCCTATCGCCCGCTGTTACGCCTCCCCTCCCATCTCGACCTATCACGTGGGGGCCGTTGTACGTGGCTCAAGCGGCAATCTATATTTTGGTGGCAATCTAGAGTTCCCCGGACTCGCCTTAAACATGACCGTTCATGGGGAACAGGCGGCCGTGGTCAATGCCCGCTTAAATCGCGAAACCGGTCTAGATGCGTTAGCCGTCAACGGGACACCGTGCGGTCACTGCCGTCAGTTTTTGGCAGAGATCAATAACCCCAACTTCGCCATCATTTATGCGGATGGGGAAAGCAAACCACTATCAGACGTCTTGCCAAATGCCTTTTCCCCCCAAGCGTTGGGCAACAAACGAGGGATGTTCGACCCGAACGATCCAGAACTCAAACTAACCCTAGACACAGACGATGATTTAACCCAAGCGGCCCTGCAAATGGCACGCCAAAGTTATGCCCCCTATTCAAAAAACCGGGCCGGCATCGCGGTTAGGCTGACAAACGGCCGAATCGCGGCCGCCCCTTATTTAGAGAGCGTCGCATTTAACCCATCCCTCTCTCCATTACAAAATGTCCTCGTCCTGCTCAGCTTGCGCCAAGAGCCATGGCAAGCGATCGAAGACGCTGTTTTGATTGAACAAAAAACCACCCTAAGCAGCCAAGAGCCGATCAGTCGAGCCATGCTAGCCACGTTGGGCGATGTTCAATTACGCTATACCCTCATTTAGGAGTCAAGATGTCGAACTCAAAACGCCGCACCCGTCGCAGTGATCTAAAAGCGAAAAGAGAAGAGCTATCGCTTCACAGTTTTAAATTTCGAGAGCTGCGAAACCCTTTACCCCCAACCGAATTCTTAGGCCCTGCCCAGCTTGATCAACTGCACAACGCATCGATGCAAATTCTAGAAGAGATCGGTATCGACTTTTTTGATGCGGAAGCCCTCTCCCTATGGGAACAAGCGGGCGCAAAAGTTGATCATAAAAACCGACACGTTTGGATCGATCGAGCACTATTGCAAAGCTTAATTGCCAAAGCCCCATCAGAGTTTCACTGGCGTGCCCGCAATCCGGCGCACACGCTAACGATTGGCGGGAACGCGATCAACTTTTTGCCGATGGGTGGGATGGTTTACGTCAATGACCTCGATCGCGGCCGACGGCCGGGGACGTTAAAAGACACCGCCGACACCTTCAAAATGCTCCACATGAGCAACATGATTCACATGGTGGGCGGGGGTGCAGCCCCAAGTGATATCCGGCCGACGATTCGCCATCTAAAAACCGGCTTACTTAGCTATACATTGACCGACAAAACGATTTATGGCTCGTCTCACGGCCGCATCATCACCCAAGACACCATCGACATGGCCAAACTCGTCTTTGGCGACCCGCTGCCAGACGATCCGGTCATTTACGGCGTCGTCAACGTCAACAGCCCACTCCGCTACGATGAACGGATGCTGGGGGGCATGATTACCCTCGCACGCGCTGGGCAATTCTCCGTGATTACCCCATTCATTCTAGCTGGGGCGATGAGTCCGATTACCATCGCATCTGCTCTCGCTCAGCAAAATGCTGAAGCACTCGCCGGTATCGCTCTCATTCAAATCGTTAACCCCGGTGCCCCCTGTGTCTATGGTGGTTTCACAACCAATATCGACATGAAAACCGGAAGCCCAGCCTTTGGCACCCCAGAAGGAGCTTGGGCCACCTATATCGGAGCACAGTTGGCCCGTCGATACGGTTTACCCTATCGCGGCAGCGGCAGCCTGTGTTCCGCAAATTCAATCGACGCGGTCGCCGCCAATGAAACGATGTGGTCGATGTGGCCCACCGTGATGGCCCACACCAACATGAACAATCACTCGGTCGGATGGCTTGAAAATGGACTAACCGTCTCGTATGAAAAAATGATCATCGACCTTGAATCGGTGGCTCAGTTTTATCATTTCTTAGAAGGATTCGAGATCAATGACGAAACGCTCGCCCTAGATATGATGGCAGAAGTGGGGCCAGGCGGTCACCATTTCGGCACATCACATACCCAAGCCCGCTATGAAAACGAGTTTTTTACCCCCTTCATGCGATCTGGCCAAAGCTTTGGCAACTGGGAAAACAGCGGCGCTGAAGAGGCTCCCAAACGGGCCAACCGCATTTGGAAAAAACTGCTTGCTAGCTATCAACAGCCCGATTTAGATCCAGCCATCCATGAAGCCTTGATCGACTTCGCAACCCGACGCGAGAAAGAATTAGAAGGGGTTGATTTGTACACCGATTAAGCAAGCATAGCCGCCTACGGCAAAATATTGTCACTGGCAAACCAAGGAACTTCCATGAAAACAAAAAAATATGACACCATCGTGATCGGTTGTGGCGGCATCGGCAGCGGCGCCGTTTATTGGCTGTCTAAACGAGCAGGCAAACGGGTTCTGGGTTTAGAACAATTTACATTAGGCCACCACAACGGCGGTTCTCAAGATTATTCTCGCATCATCCGGCTGGCCGGCTACGATGACAGCATGATGCCGATCGCACCAGACACCTATGCCACTTGGCAGGAGGTCGAGCGGGAATCGGGTGTGCAAATTATCACCAAAACCGGCGGTGTTTATTGGACACCCGATGACGCCCCGCCAGGCAGCAGCGACTACATGGATGAATCGGTTGAGGTGATGAACGAGAAAGGCATTCCGTATCGTATGCTTGACGCGGCCGATTTTATGCAGGAATTCCCTCAGTTTAAGATCAAATCACATTATAAAGTCATGCATCAGGCGGATACCGGCTTAGTCGACCCATCGAAAGGGAATGCGGCCCACCAGCAGCTGGCGCAAGGGCATGGGGCCACGATTCTGGAGAACTGCAAAGTCACTGAAATTCGGCCGATCTCTTCTACAAAAACCGAGGTCGTCACCGAACGTGGCACTTTTGAATGTGAAAAGCTGATCGTCACAGCGGGGGCGTGGGTGCAGCAGCTGGCCGACCAACTTGAGATCGATTTAGGGCTTGTGGTAACGCGCGAGCAGGTCACCTACTACCGCACCCCCAACCTGCGCGATTTTATGCCAGATCGGTTTCCGGTTTTTATGGTCCCTACCCCGATCGGCGGCATTTATGGCTTCCCGGTACACGGCGAGGTCGCGACCAAAGTGGCGATTGATTTTACCGGGGAGCCGACAACGGCCGACGGCCGAAACTTCGAACCGGATATCGCCATTGAAGAATATCAAGAAGCGTGGCTAAAAGAGCATATTCCAGGGTTTTTAGGGCCAAAGCTTTATACAAAAACCTGCCTTTACACCCTGACCAAAGATCGGCAATTTATACTTGATGCGTTGCCCAATCACCCCAATATTTTCCTGTGTGTCGGGGCCGGGCATGCGTTTAAATGGGCCAGCGTATTCGGCCGAATTCTCAGCGAGCTAGCCCTCGACGGAACCACTCGATATGACCTGAGTGCGCTAACGCTTAATCGCCCCGCCATTACTGATCCCAACTATGACAGCATCATTCTGAATCAAATCAAAGCCCGAAATGGGAAATAACCAAGGAACAAAGAGATGACATCTGCTCGTAAACGGTGCACCGTTTTACTCACATTCGATTTTGACGCCGAATCAAGCAAAGTGGCCAAAGGGCTCACATCGCCAACCCCCATCTCTCAAGGGCAATATGGCGCCCGTGTCGGCCTGCCCCGCATCTTGAAACTTTTGGCCCAATACGAGATCAAAGCGACCATCTTTATTCCAGGATGGACGGCCGAGCGCTACCCCGACCTTGTTCGGCAAATTCAGGCCGAAGGGCATGAAATCGGGCATCATGGCTACACCCATGTCACGCCGGTAACGCTTAGCCGAGAAGAAGAACGCGAACAACTTACAAAAGGGTTCGCCGCCTTAAACCAAGTCGCCTCAGTCCGGCCGAAAGGGTATCGCTCCCCTGCTTGGGATTTAAGCAACCACTCGATTGACCTGTTTAAAGAGTTTGGTTTCGAGTATGAAAGCAGCCTCATGGGAGACGATTTTCAGCTTTACCGCATCGGCACCGAGGATGGCAGTCCTGGATTGGTCGAGATTCCGATCTCGTGGATCCTCGATGACTTTGTCCATTTTGAAATCGTTGAAAATGGGGTTGGCTTAGCTAACCCCGCGAGCGTTTATGAAATATGGGCGGGGGAATTTGATGGGGCATATGCAGAAGAAGGGGTATTTTGCCTCACGATGCATCCGCAGGTCATCGGCCGGTATCCGCGCATTCGCATGCTAGAAAAACTGATCCAATATATGCGCGGCCATGCCGGGGTTGAATTCACCACATGCGCAGAAGCTGTGGCCGCATGGCGCAAGAACAATCCAACCGGCACAAACTAGGCGAACCACATGAATCAGCTCACACACGCCCCAGCCCACGAAATAGCGGCCGCCATTCGAAACAAATCTGTATCAGCAACCGAAGTGGTGCAAGCGCATATCGATCAAATCAATCAGGTGAATCCCGCCATCAACGCCTTAGTGCAAGCGACCTTTGATCGTGCCCTTGACCAAGCCGATGATGCGGACAAAGCGATCGCCAAAGGAGAAAAGGTCGGCCCCTTGCACGGTGTCCCGTTTACCGTCAAAGACAATATCGAAACCGAAGGGGTTGTCTGCGCCTGTGGCACCCCCGGTCTATCTAAAAATATTCCGGCCGAAGACGCGATTGTCGTTTCCCGAATACGTGCGGCTGGGGGCATCTTGTTGGGTAAAACCAATCTGCCAGAATTGGGGATGGGGTACGAAACAGACAACCTGCTCTACGGCCGCACCAATAATCCATACGATCTAGCACGAACCAGCGGCGGCAGCAGCGGTGGTGAAGCGGCTCTGATCGCAGCTGGGGGATCCCCTTTGGGGTTAGCCACAGACGGTGGCGGAAGCGCACGATGGCCCGCCCACTGCTGCGGTATCGCCGGTATTAAACCGACCACCGGCCGGACGGCCAAAATCGGACACGTCCCTCCTCCCGGTGGATTTATCAATCCGTTCTGGCAAATGAGCCTGATGGCCCGCTCTGCGGCCGACCTAACGCTTGCCCTGCCTTTGATCTGTGGACCTGATCCGCGAGACCCCTCGAGCGTACCGGTTCCATTTCCCCCGCTAAATAATGTCGATTTAGCATCCCTACGCATCGCCGTCTTTACAGACAATGGGATCATCGCTCCTACTTCAGACATTTCGAAAATGGTGACACACTGTGCCGATACACTAGCACAGGCTGGGGCAGCGTTTCAAAACATCCGTCCACCCATGATCAGCGAGGCACATGAGATCTATGTTCACCTGCTCTCGGCCGACGGGGGTGTTGGATTGGGGGAATTGCTAAATAGCTGGGGCACGAACAAGCTGCATCGAAATACACAAAAGGCACAAGCGGCCCAGAGCCAACATCAACTGACGGCCGGTGAATTTGGCGGCTGGCTCTACCGACTCGATCAATACCGGCAGCAGATGTCTGTCTTTATGGCCGGTTTCGATGCGTTGATCTGCCCCATCGCCCCAACACCGGCCGTAATGCACGGCGATACCATGCCCGACCCTGCTTATGCTGGCTTTGACCCGATGTTTAGCTACCTCGTCCCTTTTAATCTAACCGGCTGGCCATGTGGCACCGTTCGTACAGGCAGTTCTAAAAAAGGATTGCCATTAGGCATTCAGGTTGCAGCCAACCCTTGGCGAGAGGATATCGTTTTAGCGCTACTTGAATTTTTCGATGCAACAGAAGGTGGATGGCAACCACCCAATCTAGCAGGATAAAAATTTTTACCCCTCCACGAAATGCCCAAAACAAAAACGGGGTGTTGGAAAATAATTTCCAACACCCCGTTTAAAATTTACGTTACCCCTTAGGGAAACAATAAATTATTTTGCGTTCTTGATTTCTTGAACAGCTTTACGCGTTGCATCAGCGTATTTTTTCAGTTCAAGCATGCCTTTACGTACGCGGGTTCCTGCAGCACCATTGCCATCATCAAAGAATTTTTTGTAATCCGCTTCAAGTGCGTCAATTTGTGCTTTTAGTTCGTTAAACTTATCCATTTTGTATTTCTCCTAAAGGTCTAAATTTTTTAAAAACCTTTATTTATTTAAGTTAATCCAAATCTAGCCCTTATGTTCGACAATGTCAAGAAAATCGGCCTCAGAAACGCAGAAAGGGCGATTTTCGCTGTATTTGATTAATTTCCCCCTAGAAATATTTGCATTTTAATTCACAACTCTGTCGGTATTGTTGTAATACCCCGCATATATTTCGTACTTCACTGAAAATCTCGCCCCTGTGCCCTAGTTGCGGTACCATTCGAGTCAAAACAATAAAAAAGGAATTCCTCATGAACACCACCCTCATCAACCTCATTTCGTTCGGTACAACCCGTCTTGTAGGCATTCTAGAAGAGCTAAATCAAGAAAAATGGTTTATTCAACCTGAAGGATTTGCAAATAACATCGCTTGGAACGTTGGCCACTTGCTGGTGGTGCGACAAAATCTTGTGTACCGTAATTCGGGCCTCGACCCGAACGTCAGCGGAATGGGTAGCTTGTACAAACCGGGGACTTCACCGGCCGACTGGGAAAGCCAGCCCGATACGGCAGCGCTTCTTGAAAAATTAAAAGCATGCCAAGCTCAATTACAAGCGGATGCTGCGGCCGGTATCTTTGATAATGTTGAATACAACAAGTTCGAACTGGGTGGGATACCGATGAATACGGTTGAAGATGGGGCAGCTTTCAGCCTATGGCATGAGGCACTTCATATGGGTGTCATAACATCTATCCTAGATGTAGCAACTGTTTAAACTGATCACAAGCATCCATTCATGGCAAACGACATAGACCAAACAGGTACCGTGCTCATGCAGAAAAAATGCATGATGTGTGGCCAAGCCATGGCTCATGGTTACGACTACTGCGGCCGGTGCGGCCGGGAGTTGGTCGACCCATTTGCGGCCCATCTGCAAAAGCGCCAAGCACTACGGGTCTATTTCAAAGAATTTCTCTTCGACCTCCTTATCCCCCTGCTGGCCGGTTTGAAAACGACTTGGCTCATCTTCAGGGAGCCATCCAGCTTTTTTCGCACCGTCTTTTTTCAGGAGCAGCCAGCAAACAAAATAGAGTTCCCGCTTACCAACCTTTGGAAGCGGCTGTCGAACGCCCCGCAATATGTTTTTCAGCCGGGTAAATATTGGTTCTTCGTGCTCGCCTTTATGGCGGTCGCCTCTATCCTGTTGCGTAACGAAGGGTTGCTCGACCTTGGCAGTGGGGCTGGGGCAGAAGGTGAAGCGGAGTTTGCCAACAGCAACCTCTTCTTTATAACCCTGCGGCCGATGATCAACCGCATCATTGTCAACTACGGTATTTCAGACGACCTGCTAGAACTCCCATTCGAGCTTCTCTATATCTTATTTGTCTTCTTTTCGACCGCGTTGCTCGCCTTTATCTACCATCGGCTCATGGGTAAACAAAATCTCCCATCCAATCATAACTATACTTTTTGGCTTTATTTTGTCGGGGCACTCTTTATCGGCATCCGACTCGTTATTCTCGCATTTGCGCTCTTTGCACGCCCTTCGATCGTCAATGACATCTCTGTCATTCGTTCCAGTATTGGTTATGGCATTCTCGGGATCGGTCTAGGGTATCTCTTTCTGATCTACCCACTGTATATGCCGATTTATGTGTTATCGAAACTGTTTAATACCATCAGCTTTAACCGGGCACTCAAAGTAACTTTAGGCACTTACCTCATTTATGGTGTCGTGATGGGATCGATCTATCTAATTTTTACCGGCTTTTCCTGGCTGCCCCGTGTGTTTAGCTAGGGTCCGTTGAGTGCAAAGCATCATCGCAATTAAACCAATACCTTATCAATTTTCTTGCGACTTGAATCTTATTTGAAACAATCTCGTAGAGTAGGCAATCGAGCATTGAGTCATACCACCTCACATCCAAGCCTTCGCTCAACCAATTAGAAACACAAATTAAATAACTCGTGTGACGCACTTCCCCGACAAAGACCAGTCAGGTTTCCAATTCCCTCTGGTTTTAAGAGCAGTTGTTTGTCAAAACCTGACTGGTCTATAGTGCGTACCATCAGATAAACAACTCGTGTTGTACAGCCGCCCAACCAAGACCACAAGGGTCTAACTGCGATTGGG
>JAHDEB010000142.1:0-2033 GCA_020629055.1 Chloroflexota bacterium | reverse complement strand
AACTCGTGTTGTACAGCCGCCCAACCAAGACCACAAGGGTCTAACTGCGATTGGGGTCAACAGCGTGCAACACCAACCACTTATACAGTCACTTTTTATGTTGCTGCCAACCCCGGCAGCGTTAGCCCTTTTGGAGGTCTTATGGGTCCAGTAGTTGTAGGTTTATTTCTAGGTCTTTTCGGCTGGTTTATCATCCGCTGTGTGCTGTTTGGCATTTACACCGTACAGCAAGACGAACGTGCCGTAAAAACAAGGTTCGGCCGAGCGGTACGCTTGGGCAAGCAAACAACGCTCAATTCTCCGATCGCTGATCATTTGAATGAAAAAGAAAGGGATCGCTACATTTATCCCCAATTAAAAATTATTCCACCCGGTGGCCCTTACTTCAAATGGCCATGGGAGCAGATACATAAGGTCAATGTTTCGGTTCAAACGATTAACATGGCCTTTGACCCAGACACTCCCAAAGCGAATCAAGGGGGAACCGTATTGGATGCGGTCACAAAAGACGAATTAAATATCGGTTTACGCGGGCAAATTCGCTACCGCATTTCAGAGCAGAATTTATACGCCTATTTGTTTGGTGTTTCGCGGCCGATTTCCCATATTTCCGGCTACTTCGTGTCGTTACTGCGAGACAAGATCGCCAGCTTTGAGGCCAAAAACAATGCTGCATTGGCCGACGACAGCCCGTTCGCATCTGAAATCGTTGACGATGTTTCGATTAACGACCTGCGCAAAAACATGCACATGCTGAACGAGCATATGGAAAGCGAATGTTTATCCTCGGCCGCCCGGTACGGCATTGTGTTAGATGCGTCGCTGATTACTGAAATCGATCCGCCACCAGAAGTTGACTCCGCCTTGGCAGCCATCAACACCGCCCACAACCATGTCTCGTCAGAGATTAGTTTGGCCCGGGCCGAAGCGGACCAGAAAGTCGTGCAGTCTAAACGAGCAGTAGAGATTGAAACGCTGAATGCGCAAGCTGAAATCGAACCATTGGTTGCCTTGGCCGAACAGCTAAAAGAGCTAAAGCAAAATGCCCCCAACGCGCTAGAACTTTACGAGCGTAACATTCGTTTGCAACTGTATCGCCGCGCTAGCCAAGCGATTATTGAAAAGGATGCTTCTTAAAGCACGAGGGAAATAATTATGTTTGAAACAATACTTTCATCAATTGGAATCGCCTTCGGGTTCTTTTTATTCCTAATCATTTTCGAACGACTGTTTGTCTGGTTTGCTCAGTTTTTGGGATTCTTTGCCATCGTTGAAGAAGGAACGTGCCATGTGTATGTTCTTTTCGGAAAGGTGGTTGGGGTTTTAAAAGAGCCAGGGCTAAACTTTTTATGGACCAAGATCGGCCTAAATGCATTTATCGTGCGCTGGTTCGGCCGTCGCCATATCGTTGACCTGCGTTTACATCAAAAATATTTGCGCAGCTTACCGGTCAATTCTGAAGAAGGTGCCCCGATGGGTATCGGTGTCTGGTACGAAATGTTCATCAGCGACCCGGTTGCCTATCTGTTCCAAAATGCGGATCCTGAAGGATCGCTACAGGCGAATCTAACCAACGCGACCGTCCGTACGTTGGGTAACATGCCGGTCGAGCAAATGCTTGAAACCCGTCATGTGATGAGCCGTGCGGTACGGGCAGATGTTTCTCCTAAATCCCACGAATGGGGATACCGATTAGGATCTGTTTATATTCGTAAAGTTCACTTCCGTGACGCGAATATGATCAACCAAATCGAAGAAAAGGTGGTCAATCGCTTACGCCAAGTCACCTCGGCCATCATGCAAGATGGGCAAAATCAGGTCGACCTGATCACCAGTGGTGCGGAACGAAAAGCGGCGGTTGAGTTTGCCCGAGCCAAAGCGATGCGGCCGGAAATTGTCGGTAAAGCGCTTCAAGATATTAGCCAAGACTCAGACGTTGCGGACACGATGTTCGACATTTTAGAGATTCAAGAGCTGCTCGAAAGTGATGCTGAGATTACCCTCGTCCCAAAAGGGCAAGAGTTGATGAATCA
>JAHDEB010000141.1:14606-15947 GCA_020629055.1 Chloroflexota bacterium | reverse complement strand
TGTCTAAAGCAAGATCTTTTGGTGCCCCAATTTCAGCAATGGTTGCCTCAAGCAGTGGGTGCTTGCCCCATGTTTTGGTAGCGATTCCGGTTGGGCAGTAGCTGTCCCCAAAATTTTTAGCGTGGATGGTGATCGGCGGCCGGTCGCTTGTTTGTTCAAAGGCGAATAGCTCCACGTGCACCCGTGGTTCGATGGCGATGTGGAAGATTCTGCCATATTCAGCAAACCATGTGTCGGTCCAGCCACCATTGTCGCAAATGCGGGTGGGGGCGCTGGCGCATATTTTTCGGGATGGGAGCATATTCATTGTTAATTATCCGTTGTTTGATGCACATTGCCCATTCTGCGGCAAGTGCGTTCGGTCCTAAAACAATTGCTCGGCAAGCAAAGTTTTTACCTTGGCTTGGTACTGGTTTGGAAGTGCGATTTTCGGCCGGAATGGGCAATAAACAACGGACAATAATAAATGGGCAATTAGCTAAGCTGCGTAAGGCACCGGCATCAACAGCATCGGCCCATCAATCACAACCGTTTCTTCAAGCTCGGCCGTTTTGATTTCGGCCAGCGCATCCCGAATTTGATGCAGCTTGCTCATCGGAAAGTTAAACCCGTTGTGGCTGGGCAGTATCTGCTTCAAACCGGGCAAGGCGCATAGTCTTTCAATCGACTGGCGGTACTCGGCCAATCCTCCTTTCTCTTGCAGAAAAATCGGCCCATCATACAAATTATCCCCGCCAAACAGAATACCCATGTTGCGCTCGTAAAAACAGCAGTGGTCGGCGCAGTGGCCAGGGGTGTGTAGCACTTCAAGTTTAAACGGCTCTAGCTCTAGGATGTCCCCATCCTTGAAAAAAGTTGCCTGTGGGAACGGCTTGATGCTGAATGGATCAGGGAGCCCGGCCGGTACTTTTCCCCAAAACTGCTTCGGTTCTACAAACTCCGCACAAAACTCGGCCGAAAGCCCTTCTTTGGCACGTGTATGATTTTCAGGATGGTCCGGCATCAGGACCTGATCGAATTCAAAATTGTTACCGATATGGTCAAAATGCTGATGCGTATTGATGACCTTGCACGGCAGGTCTGTGTGCTGTTGGACGATTTCTTTCAGGCTAAAAAAGCCGCAGCAGGTGTCGATCACGGCCGCTTCGTGGTCACCAATCAGCAAAAAAGATAGCACTTCTTCGGTGTGACCCCATTCGGCGATGCCGATAATTCGGTCTGTAATTTGTTTGGTTGTGTACCAATTCTCTTTAGCGTGTGGAACTCGATTCATAGTGGTTTTTCCCTACTGTTCCGCCACGCTTGTTTGCTTAAAGCGAGAGGCGTTTTCGAAATTTAGAT
>JAHDEB010000141.1:0-14506 GCA_020629055.1 Chloroflexota bacterium | reverse complement strand
ACCTTGGTTTCTTCGACCAATCGACCCGTGAACAAAGTGCCTAACACACTCTCATGCACAAAATCCTCATTTAAACCAAGCTCCCCTTTGGCGTGCATAACGGCCATCTTAGCACAGGTGCCGGTACCGCATGGTGAACGGTCCAGAACGCCGGTCCAGGTTGATGGTTTGTCCCAATCGACTTGACCCGTGGGGACGGTAACCGCGTTTTTGCGCTGGGCGAGCGGGTTAGTTGGTGGTCCTGATATTTGCCCGATTGTGGGGCCGACAATGGCTGAGTTTTCAGGGTGGACTACCGGGATTTGCTCGGCCGCGGCCTGTTTAATCATTTCGGCCGCGCGGGTCAGCGCCGCGCCATTTTCAGACGTCACATCAAGCCCCAGTTGATCTCCATCCGCAATCACAAACATCATGCCGCCCCAAGCGACATCGACTGTGACTTTACCCAAATGGGGAACGTCGATCACTTTGTCTAGATGAATGGCGAAGGCTGGAACGTTTTTAAAGGTGACGTTGGTGACTTTCCCATCTTTGCATTCGGCCGTGACTTTAATTAGTCCGGCCGGGGCTTCAAGCGTTAGTTCCGTGACCGGTTCTGTCATCGGCAACATGCCGGTTTCAAGCAACACCGTGGTGACGCAAATCGTATTACTGCCAGACATCGGTGGGTAGTCGGTTTGTTCCATGATGATAAAACCAGCGTCTGCGTCAGGGTGAGTGGGGGGCATGATGATGTTGCAACAAAGGGCCGGATAACCGCGTGGTTCGCGCAACATGCGTAAACGGATATAGTCGGCATTTTGCTCCATCCACTGCATTTTTTCAAACATGGTCTTGCCTGGCATATCAAGTACACCGCCAGTTATCACACGGCCGGGTTCGCCGCAGGCGTGGGCGTCTACGGCCGTAATCATGTTGCTAAATTTCATAAATTTTCCTCTATGGTTTTGGGTTACTAAATAAGGATTCAATCCTTTTGATATTAAAGGGAGATCTGGTTTTTAGATGAATTAAAGGTAATTATTCAGTAGGTTTGTTTTTCCGCCAGTGAGCTAAATTCAGAATTCCAGCGATTGAGCTGATCAAGCGTAATCCCCGCCCCACCACACACGATGACGGCGATCGTCTGTTTGTCGGCCAAAAAGTCACTTTCGTTGAGCACGGCCGCCAATGCCGCCCCGCAGGCTGGTTCAACCAAAATCCGATGATCGTCTAAAAACCCGGCGCAGGCCGCAACCGTCTGCGCATCGGTAACGAGTTGGGTCGTTGCTCGGCCGCTTTTGACCAGTTCCCATGCGGTGGGGGAGACCTGTTTCGCCCCTAATGTCGTTGCAATCGTCGTGATTTTATCCAGCGTAATGTGATTGTTGGCGATGCGTGACCCATGTAGGGATGCGGCCCCTTCAGTTTCAACCGCCAAAATCGGTACATCGCTCCAGCCCACGTTGTCTAATCCTTGGGCAACTCCAATCAGTAAACCACCGCCCCCCACAGACAAAACAACCGCATCCGGTTTGGCCCCTTGCTGTGCCATTTCGGCCACAATGGTGGCGTGTCCGGCCCAAGTGACCGGGTTTTCAAAGGGATGGAGCAGTGCGCCCCCATCTTGTGCCATTTGTGTGGCCAGACCATGCGCTTCGACCCAGCTTTCCCCGTGTACGATCACCTTGGCACCCTCGGCCGCGATCAAATCTTTGGCCCGCTGTTTGGTCGATTCCGGTACAACAACGGTGACCGGCACCTTAAGTAAGCGGCCGGCCCACGCAACGGCCAATCCGGCATTGCCACCCGAAGACGAGACAAACGATGTGGCCCCTTTTGCGACAAAGTCTTGACAAGCGGCCGCCATGCCACGGGCTTTAAACGAGCCACAAGGCTGTAAGGCATCTAGCTTTAGCCAGATATTTTTATTCAGTTTTTGACTTAGCGTGTGGGATTCAACGTAGGGGGTTTCGATATGTAATTGGGGCACTGTACAACCTTTTTGAGAATGAGCGTTAGCTGCGAAACGGACGCTCTAAAACTTAATGGCTGTATTTTACCCCAGATCAGCAATTGCGTTGATGAACCTATGGCTCAATAGGGGGGGATGTTTAAATGATCGGCAAATCCTCTAAACCTTGTTCTACTTTTTCGATCAAAACATTAAACTTGAACGTGCTTCCCTTGCCTAGCTCAGACTCAACAGACACATTTCCACCCATTTCATAAACGATCATTTTTGTTAAGGCCAATCCGATCCCGGTTCCTTCATAGTCGCGGGTGAGTGAGGAGTCTACCTGCTGGAATGACTCAAAGATCTTTTCAAAATATTCTTCAGGAATGCCGATCCCTGTGTCAGAGACTTCGAAACCGAGGTCAAGGTGCCCCTCGGCCGTATCTCGGCCAAAAATATTGACATTGATAGATCCTTCATTGGTGAATTTGATCGCATTGTCTAAAACATTGGCCAAGGCTCTATCAAGCCGATCCGCATCGACCCAAACCAATTGGGGCAATTTATCGTCGATGTTCGCCGAGAAGCTTAACCCTTTCTTTCCCGCCTGCTCTTCGTAAACAGAAACTGTCTTGTAAAGCGCTTGGAACAAATTAACCTGACTTGGCTCCAGCTCGATTTCGATGTATTCACCATCTGAAAAGTCGAGTAGGTTCTGGACAATCGCCATTAATTCTTCGCTAGATTCTAAAATCTGATCTGTATACTCTTTCTGTTCTTCGTCTAGCTCGGTATCGGTCAAGATGGTAGACAGGCCGATAACCGCGTTAAGGGGGGTTCGAATTTCATGACTCATGTTGGTCATAAAGTTAGATTTTGCATTCGCAAACTCAACAGCCTTTGTTTTCGCTTCGGTTAGCGCGCGCTCTGTTGCTTTTTGTTTCGATATGTCACGTGCGACACAAATGACGCCGAATTCCCCTGGCAATAGTTCCAACATCGAGGCTGACATCGAGATTTCAAGCTCTCGGCCGTCGCAGCAAGTAATTTTGTAATCAGACTGCTTGATAATCGCACTCTCAGAAATTCGAGCTTGATCTGGGCTAAGCCATAGGGGTAAATTTTTGTTTGAAAATAGAGCTTGGAACGGCCGGCCGATCAACGCTTTTTCGGAGTAATTTAAGCTGTGCAAGGTCGATTGGTTTACCGTTTTAATGCGCAAATCTTGGTCGATGACAAACAGCATGTCACCCATCGAAGCAATTAAATTGTCGGCATACTCTTTAGAAACGGTGGTTGTTTTTAGCTGCTCCAAGGCTTTGATTAGCAGGCTATACCCTTGATCCGTATTGTTTAAAGCGGCATAGATAAGCAGACAGGCACAAATAATGACGAAGTTTAAAATAATGACGTCTTCTGTCTTGGGATACTGCAAAAAGATCGCTTCAAATAAGTCAGCCTTTTCAGCAAAGAACAAAATAGTCGTCGAGATAACGGCTACAGTTCCATAAATGGCTAACCCTCTTTTGCCTAAAACCAGCCCTGCCATAAGTACCAGCAGAAAATAGATCGAGATGTTGACATCTCGAATGCCGTTGAACAGGATGGCGTTGACGAAAAAGAGGATGGAGAAGAACGAGGAGAAAATATGCCCCGCTTTTGTAAGCTGCCCTTTGTGAAGCAGGGATAGCAGGTAGGTTGACAGCAGGAAAACCGTGACAGTAAACCCTGCTGTTGTTAGCACCTCGTTGATAGGGCGCACTGCGGCCGAACTGGTTACGACCAGGATTCCGATCACATTCAGACTCAAAATCATAATCCAGAGCATCTGTGCATCTCTGGTAGATTCTGGGTCATTTAGTGTGGGGCGCCGTAAAAAGTGTTTAAATTTTTGAATAAATCCATTCATATACAAACACACAAAATTAAAATCTAACCTAATGTTTTGCTGGAGATTACCTGTGTCCGGTTGATTTGTATATAGGTGTATTGAGCTACCGAATCGTATAGTTATGTGAGAATGGCCCTGTAAAACAAAAAAGGCCCGACCAAATCTGGTCGAGCCTTTTGTCTATAGCAGCTATCTGCCATAAAAGTTGTTTGTTTACATGTGTGGGGCGATTTCAGCCATGATTTGATCTTTTGGCCGAACACCAACAATGCGAGCCACAACTTCGCCACCTTTGAAAACCATCAAAGTTGGAATGCTGCGGATGCCGTAGCGGCCGGGAACCGTTGGGTTTGAATCGATGTCCATTTTGCCAACAACAAGACCTTCTTGCTCTTCTGCAATTTCAGTAATTGTTGGGGCAACCATGCGGCAAGGACCACACCATTCTGCCCAAAAGTCTACAAGGACCGGTTTGTCTGAGTTGAGGACGTCGTTGTCAAATGAGCCGTCAGTAATTTCGATTGGATGTGACACGATTGTTTCTCCTTAAAAAAGTACTAGGACATTTTCGTGTATTTGCCCCAGTTGTGGAGCTAACCCTAGCCTTCTATTATTTATTGCTTTGTTTTGAACCATCGCAAGTGTTTGAACAAAACCTAACATGATCACTTGCGAATATAACTTACAGATGAAACATTCTTTCAGTTTCTTACCTGTGCAAAGTTTATGCGATCTAAACCATGTGTCAAGGTGATTCCAGGATAGTTTTAGCACCTTTACTTGACCGATGTTTAGCATCCATCCCCCGGCCGGTCAGTAAACGTCCGGTAAGACCACATACAATTCATAGGGTCCCTGGCTAGAATGCCAGCATCTTTTGAAATTTGTAAAAAACTTAGGAACAAGCTATGGCACACTTTGGCAAAGACACACACGATCAAAATGAAGGGTTAGACACCCCAGATACGCGCCCCTCGATTATGCGTGTCATCGCATACGCTATCTTGGCCTATCTGCTGGTTGCCTGCGTCACTTACGGCTTCCTTTATGGGTTCGACGTATCTGAACAGACGGAACAGGCACAACAACAGGCGATTTTGCAAGAGCAGCAGGTGCTTAATGCGTTTTCCCCGGCCGCCTATTTTACAGATGCCTTTAATCCGGAATTGACGCCCGAACAGGTCAACCAAGGCAACCTGCGTGTTGTTGAATCGCCCGCTGAATTAGGCAGCTTGCTGGGAACCAATACAGAAATCGAGATGATTTTAGTCGATGAAGCGGTGCTTCGTGATGAAGCCAATCTGCCGATATTGCGCCAGCAGGTCGGGTTAGGCAAAATGGTTATCGGTTTGCGGGTGCCTCAATCGGCCCTAAGCGAACAGTTAGAACGGTCTACAACAGCTGCCGATTTAGAACGGGATGAAGTTTTAAATGCGGCGGTTTGGGTGAGTGGCTGGTATACAGACGGGGAGGGCAATTCGGCCGAACTCTCTTCTGCTTATCCTCAATTTCTAGGAATGATGGCCGATTTGCACCAACGCCTCCGCTAGAATCGTGCGGCTTAAGTCGCTCTCCACTGACTTTTCGCCTCGTCAGTCATGTGATAAATGTCCTAAAGTATGAGCACTACAATAAGAAGTGAGATAATAGACGCAACATTGCGTCTTGGTTAACTGTGGGGCAGCCTAATCTTTGTTACAACGTGCACCGATGAAATCACCGAAAAACGTCACAGTTCCCACATCTGCCCAATCCTTCATCCCAGTGATGATCCTTGTCGTGTTGGCCTTGTTTCTTGCTGGCTGTCAGTCACCTAGCCCAGCAGGCACAGATCTTGCACCCGGTATGCTGCCTACGGTGGCATCTGTTGTGCAAGTGCCGACAGAAGAACCCACCTTGCCGGTCGTTGTGCCCACGTGGACCCCTGTGAGCGAAGAGACCGTTGTGCAAACCGGTTTAGACCTAGGTGGTACCCCGACACCGGGAACCCCGACCGCCACACCGCTGCCAATCCCTGAAAATACGGCGACACCGACCCAAACCCCGACCCCCACGCTCACCCCAGAACCGACCCAGACTTCCGCTTGGGATTGGGAATTTGACACTGAAAATCTGCGGCCGTGGCCCACTTATCGGCTAGATGAACCACTGCCCGTTTTAGCCTACCCTCGTCCACCCAATGATAATGGCTGGGGCATGCATTGGATGCCAACGGTGAGCCAAGAAGTTTGGGCCGTTGACCGTTTTGTTGCGGAAGCTGAGCGGATGAACATTAAATGGGTCGTCTTTTTAAATGAGAGCGGCGACCTGCATAGCAATGAATATCTGGTAGAAAAATTGGTAGCGGCGAACATTATGCCGGTGATGCGTGTGTATCGTGACAGCGTGCTTTTGTACGATGGGGATGTCGGCCGTTTGGTGCAACATTACCGGCCGCGTGGTGTTTATTATTACCAGCTTTACAACGAGCCAAATGTCAACATTGAAAACAATCAAGGGTTTGCCAACCCCAATCACTATGCCCAAAACTGGGCGATAGAAGCCCGAAAAGTGGTCGCCAACGGCGGTTTGCCCGGTATAGGTGCACTCAGCCCTGGGGGTGAATACAACCATCTTGAATTCACCGAACGCATGTTACGCGCCATCATTTTTAATGGGGATGAAGATCTGCTCAATCGAACTTGGATCTCTCTGCATAATTACCATGGGGTGCGGGCCAAAGACGATTTGGGTGGATTTTTGATGTTTCGTGAGTACAACCGGATCGTTCGTTCAGAAATCGGCCGATCTTTGCCCATCATCGGCACAGAAGGGGGATCATACAGTGAAAACCCTGACCACGTGATTGACCTCGTCCGGTATCAGTACGGCTATATGAAGCAGGCCCAAGAGAACGAGCCGTACTATTTTGCGATTACATGGTGGTTGATTGCGAATAAAGCGGGCGGCGGATTTGATAGCACTTGGGAATGGCAGGCTCTCTTTCAACCAGGGTACACCCATCCGGTTGTGACTGAATATTTCTACAAGAACGGAGAGTAAAACAGATTTAGGCTTTGTAGGGTAGAAAGCAAAAAAGCCGCCCCCCCGGACAGCTTTTTTGACTAGCATAGGTTTATAAAAAAATACGAGCCGGTTTCCACGGTTTGTTGATTATTAGAAATCGAGAGCACTTTGGCTGTTTGGATAATCCGTTTGCCCGCCCGTATCATGTTTTGAATGATAAATGTTGGTTTTTCCGATAGTTATCCTCCGGGCGATAAGATGAAACCTGACCGCCAGCGCAAACTCTTGGGAAGTTGAGTTTCAAGCAGAATGCTCGTTCGTAATTTTTTGTTAAAGGTTTTTCGTGTGGCATTTGTGTGTGCCAGCTGATTAACCACAGAATAAATCGAAACGTTTTAGAACACAATCTGATTTTGGTCATGCAGGACTAAGGGATGAAGGGTTGAAATGACCCCCTAAATCCCCGTTAAAGGGTAGATTCGGCCGATTATCTTTTGAATCCCTAACATTGTGTGAGTGTTTGTCCCAAAGGCTCACAAGGATAATTGTCCCCAGTCTAGCCCCATGCTAAAATCTTGCAGTTACTTTTATAGGGTTAAATCCCCAACCAAACGAATAAAAAGGGTTTGCCTTGCCGAAAGAAAACAGTTTCAGCGGCAAGGCAAACCCTTTAACTTTGCAGGGAGCAATTTTTTTAAGGATAGGTTTAGGCGATATGTTAAAGACACATGGATGCGGCATTTTAAGAGAAGAGCACATTGGGCAAACTGTTACCCTCGCAGGCTGGGTTAACCGCCGCCGGGATATGGGAGGCGTAATTTTTATCGATTTACGCGATTCTACGGGGATTGCTCAGGTTGTAATCGACAGTGGTAAAAACGATGTGGACTTCCCCACGGCCGAAAAAGTACGCAACGAATATGTATTACAAGTGCGCGGTACGGTTGACCCACGTATGGAAGGGATGCAAAACCCGAATCTTCCAACTGGGGCGGTTGAGCTGACTGTTACAGAAATAAATATTTTAAACCCATCAAAACCTGTCCCTATTCAGGTAGATAAAGATGCGGGTGAAGACGAAAGTTTACGTTTGAAATACCGCTATTTAGACTTGCGTCGGGAGCGGATGCAGCGCAATCTACGCATTCGCCATGCTGCGATCAAGTACATTCGGGACTTTTTAGATCAACGGAATTTCATCGAAATTGAAACCCCGATCTTGTTCAAAAGCACCCCTGAAGGGGCACGGGACTATTTGGTTCCTAGCCGCGTGCATCCCGGCAAATTTTATGCCCTGCCTCAAAGCCCACAGCAGCTAAAACAGCTGTTGATGGTCGCCGGTTACGAAAATTACTTCCAAGTGGCTCGTTGTTTCCGCGATGAGGATCAACGTGCTGACCGTCAGCCAGAATTTACGCAGATGGACCTTGAAATGAGTTTCGTTGAACGGGACGACATTTTGGACTTAATTGAAGCGATGACGATCGGTATGGTTGAACATACTTCGGTTATCCCATTGGCATCTAAAGAATTCCCTCGCATCAGCTACCGGGACGCTATGGAGCGTTACGGCAGCGACCGGCCGGACATCCGCTTCGACATGGAGCTGGTTGATTTGTCTGACATTATGAAAGACAGTGCGTTTAAAGTATTTGCCAGCAACGCAAAAGCGGGCAAACCGACCAAAGCGATCTGTGCCAAAGGATGCGGCCATTACAGCCGGAAAGATATGGCTGATCTTGAAGATTTTGCCAAAAAGCAAGGTGCCAAAGGGTTGGCGTACCTCGCCATTGATCCTAAAACCGAGCAGGTGAAAGGACCGATCGCAAAATTCTTTACGACCGAACAACTCGACGCAATTATGACCAAGATGGGTGCCGAGGTTGGCGACCTGATCATGCTATCTAGCGACGACAAAATGGTTGTTTACAGCGTGCTCGGTGAACTGCGCCTCGAGATGGGACGTCGTTTGGGGCTGACCACGAATACAAGCCTTAACTTCTGTTGGGTCATCGACTTCCCTCTATTTGAAGAAGGGATGGAAGATGGCCATTACGCACCTAGCCATCATATGTTTACCGCACCACAACGGGATCATATCCCACTGTTAGACAGTGACCCGCACGCCGTTTTGAGTGAGCAATATGACTTGGTTTGCAACGGATTTGAGGTTTCTGGCGGCAGTATTCGTATTCACGAGCGGCCGTTGCAGCGCAAAATTATGGAGCTGATCGGCTTTTCTATCGAAGAAGCGCAAGATCAGTTTGGCCATATGCTTGAAGCGTTTGAATATGGCGCGCCACCCCACGGTGGTATCGCTCAGGGTCTAGATCGTTTAATTGCGTTGATGGCGGGCGAACCCAATATCCGCGAAGTGATGGCGTTCCCGAAAAACCAAAATGCGACCGATTTAATGGCTGATGCTCCTTCATTTGTTGTGCAAAAACAGCTAGATGATTTAAACATCGCCCATGCTGGTGCAGCGATTGAAGCGGTAGAAGCGGCCGAAAACGGCGAATAAATCGACTAAATTAGAACGCTAAAAGGGGCGGCCGGTGAATCATTCACCGGCCGCTCCTTTTTTGTTTTCTACATGGTTTGGTGACGTAGGTTTTGAGTAGAAAAATGCTACGAGGCTGTCTCTTGTTTGGACCCAAACTGCTCGGAAAAAGCCCTGCATAATGCCGCCCCGTAAAATACGATTAGGCCAATCATATAGACCCATGCGAGTAAAACAACCAGCGATCCGGCCGCGCCATACACCGCGCTGGTGCTTGAAAATTGCAGATAAAGGCCGATAAGGCTGCGGCTGGCCAGCAAGAGCATCGCGATGACAAAAGAGGGGATGAGTACGTCCCAAATAGTAATATCTGCGTCTGGTAGACCACGATTAATACCGACAAAAATGAGTGGCGTTAGCAAAAAGGTGACCCCCCGTTCTGCAAGGCGTAAGCCGCCGACTAAATTCGGAAATCCGGCCGCGATGTAATCGCTGAGAGAACCGAGTAGGGTTCCCAATAACATGGTGGCAAGGAGCAGCAAGCCAACGATGAGCACCATGCCTACCCCAATGAGCCGCTGCCGAATGCTGTACCACCAAGTGCTTCGATAGTCGTAAGGCACACCCCAAATAATATTAAACGTGTCATGCAGCATCGTAAAAAGATTTGAAGCACCGTAAAACAGAATCAGAAAGCTGAGCAGGCTGGCGATGATGCCGCTTTCTGGCTGACTGGTGTTGGTAATCAGCTGTGCGACTGTATCGGCAACTTCTTGAGAGGTAAATGCGGCAATTTGCCCGATAAGTTCCCCTTGTACCAGAGTGTCACCATAAAAGTAACCAGCGATCGCTACGGCCAAAATGAGAATAGGGGAAAGTGAGAGCATGGTGTAGTAGGTGAGGGCGGCCGACATGATTGTTGCTTTTGATTGTCCAAAAATTTTGAACGATTGAGTGAGCATTGTGAACAGTTTTTGAACCATATTGGAATTGTACCCAATTCGGAACGAAGGCCTTGAAATTAGCGAAAAATAGCTGCTTCTTACAATCCTATTACACCTAAAGTACTGTGTGGTTCCTGTAAATCTATGTAAGGGGCTGTTTACTAAACAGGGGTGAAAAAGAAGCTTGAATCGCGTTCTCGTCGTTTTCTCATTGTTTTTCTTACAAATTGTGGCTTTTTATTTTCCATTAGCTATAATTTTGATCCCTTAATCGGGCGCTTAGCTCAGTTGGTTAGAGCACTTCGTTTACACCGAAGGGGTCGGGGGTTCGAGTCCCTCAGCGCCCACAAATTTTCCTCTCGTAAACACACGGTCATCTTGTACCGGTCCCATTCAAAAGCTATAATTTTATAAACTTTTTCAAGCCCTTCTTCGGAAAGGCTTATTCCCTGTCTCTTGGTCACGACTTTGAGACCTTGCAGAGGAGATAGGGAAGAGCAGGAATTGCAACAATTTTTAGGAGTAAGACTCGATATGGCTGCAGCAGAAACACAGGTTCCCGGAATATCAAGAAGGGAATTTCTCTATTACATCTGGACGGCTTCAATTGCACTCTATTTAGCAGAGTTCACTGGACTCATTTTATGGTTCGCCATCCCTAAAATTCGGGAGGGTGAATTTGGTGGCGTCTTTAACGTCAGCCCCACAGCTATCCCTGGGATTAACGAGCCACCAGTTGATAACGCAGAAGGCCGGTTCTGGTTGGTTAACTTAAACACAAGCGATTCAACTGGAATCGAAAGAATGTATCAAGCAAGTGATGAGTCCTCACCGATTGAGGGTGTTGCGGCAATCTACAAGGTTTGTACCCACTTGGGATGTATCTATAAATGGAATGACGCCTCAAATCGCTTCGAGTGCCCATGCCACGGTTCAAAATATCGTTTAGACGGTCGCCGCATTCAGTCTCCGGCTCCACGTTCATTAGACCGCTTTGAAGTAACGCTTACGTTTGATGATGGTTCAAGTGAGTCCTCAGGAACGGATGAATTAGGTCAATTCCTCCCAGTACCACTCGACGGCCGAACTGTTGTTGGTATGAATGTTGATACAGGCTCACAGAAGAAAGGTGTTGAATTAACCTTGCTTCAAGATTTGGTATAAAAAGTTTGGATCACCATCTTTCCAACTAAATGTTTAATACGCTAGCTAATATCTGACGACTTATTCGGTCAGACCCACCCTTTTAATCCTTTGTAAGCAGTTACAGGTTATCTGAAAGGAGTTCTTTCTATGGCAACTTTATTTGATGAAATCCGCGAAATCGGTGTTAAGCAGGCACTGATCGCTAAAGCTGACGACGTTGTAGAACGTATGACAGCGGGTATGAATATCAATGATATTCGCGGCATGTTACGTGGTGATGAACCACGTCGGCCGAATCCTCGTCTACGTCCACACGCTGACAGCTTCTGGCTTCATATTCGCCCCAGCTTCTATCATGCGGAAGTCACACACATTTACCCCACATTTCGTTTAGGTTGGCTTTCAACCTTTATGTTTATTTGGGAAACGATCACAGGTATTTTCCTGATGATCTTCTATACGCCATCTCCCGACATCGCATTTGAAAATATGTGGGAAATCATGAGCAACGTCCCATTGGGGCAGTTGATGCGTGACATGCACCGCTTTGGTGCCGAGGTGATGGTTTTGGCGGTCGCTTTGCACATGCTGCGCACCTACATCACCGGAAGTTACAAGAAACCGCGCCAGTTTACATGGCTCACCGGTATGCTTCTGTTGGTGTTTACCCTAGTACTTAGCTTCTCTGGCTATCTACTACCTTGGGACCAGTTGGCATATTGGGCTGTAACTGTAGCTGTATCTGCTGCCGAATCACATCCAGGACCAGCATTCATTGGTAAAAACGTGAACTTGCTACTACGTGGTGCACCCGTTATTGGTGCCGGTGGTCTTCTCCGTTTCTACCTATTGCACGTCCTGTTGTTGCCATTGCTGACCGGTATCTTCATCTTTGTGCATTACTACAAAGTGGTCATTCATGGTCATTCACTGCCACCCGGCCGTGAAGCGATTGGGGAAGACACCGCAAAACGTGTGCCAAAAGACGAACGTGTTTATTTCTTGCCAGACATCATGACCAGCGAAATGATGTGGACTGCGCTCACAACCCTCTTCTTAGTGGGTGGGTCAGTCTTCTTCTACCATGCGGTTATCGAATCACATGCAGACTCCTTGGTAACGCCGCTTCATGTGGTAGCACCTTGGTATCTCTCATGGTCACAGGGCTGGTTAAAGTGGATCTTCCCGAATCCATTCAGCGCCTTCTTTGGTCCACTCGAGTTTGACTCTAAAAAGGTTGTTGCCTTTGGTATTATCCCGGTTTTGGCTGTGGCGTTCTTTGTTATGCCATATGTCGAAGTGGCTCGTAGCCGTCGCTACGCTGACCGCCGTTGGGGACTAAGTGTCGGAATGGCATTTATTACCTTTATGCTCATGTCTAACTGGATGGGTTCTCCAGAGTTCCTTGTTCAAGCAACTTCAGAGCTTGAAGTGTCTCAACGTTTAATGCCTCAAGAAGGTCATAGCATTCTTCTTGAAGTGCCATACGATGAGTGGGAAGTTGGAACGTATATTGCGGATGAAGCGACGATTAACGCAATGGTTGCCCAAGGAAATTACCATATCGCTGAAGCGCTTGAAACATATGTCAAAGCGCTCGAGGATTGGAGCTGTACTAAAACCGGTCATCACGGTATGGCAGACTGTATAGAGATTACGACTGATGTTGGTCTTCGCTACTCCAATGGAGTGAAAGACGAAGTATTGGTTGATCCTTATGCAGCAATTGTGATTAAAGAAGACCAAAAGAACGTACGGACAATTACCATCGACATCCGAGTAGAGGATGAAAATGATCCACGTGATTTCCAATACACACGTTACCGCCATGAAGAAGCGGCTTACGAGATTTATTAATCTGAATCTGGTGACAGCTTCTAATTAAAAGGAACGATTAAAACATGCAAGTAAAAATCGTAATTACCACGATCGCATTTATGTTAACAATGATCATCTTCGGGTATGCGTCCCTACGTGAGCCAGCCCGGATGGAAACGTTTACTAATGCGTTTGAAGGCCGCCAAATTGAATGGGGCGGTACTCTTTTCCACGGCAACTGTGCCACCTGTCATGGTGAGCATGGTAAAGCTGAAGTTTGCTACGACGCAGAGCACAATCAAATCGGCTGTGCCGGGCGCGCTCTAAATACCGCAGAGTTGTTGTGCGAAGTAAACGGCAAAACCCCGCGCATGGAAGCGATGGGTTGGTTAGGCACCAAAGAAGCTTTCATTCAAGGGACAATCGCAACTGGTCGGCCGTGGGCCGGTATGCCCACATGGGGCAGTGACTTTGGCGGCTCGTTAGAACCTTATGAAGTTCGCTATGTAGCAGCATACGTGATGAACTGGGAAACCGAAGAAATGTGTTCGGAACCACCACCACCGCCACCAGAATGGCCAGCCAGCGTAGCTGATTTGCCAGCCGGTAACGCAGAGGCCGGTGAAGCGTTGTACAATGTGACCTACGGTTGTGCAGCTTGCCACGGTGACCCAGCAGTTACAGATTCAAATGCGGTTGGACCATGGGCTGGTAGCTTCCAAAACCTCGACGAAGTGCGGGTAGCGGGTTATTCAGCGGCCGACTATGTTTATGAGTCAATCCTGTTGCCAAGTGAATACATCTCACCAGAATGTCCGACAGGCCCTTGTGCTGGACCTCCAAGTGCGATGCCAGACAACTTCCCACTGCGGATGTCGTTCCAAGAAATGTCAGACATTATGGCTTTCTTGAGCTTAGACACCACCGCAACCAGTGGCGCAGAGGTTGTTTATCCACCAGCTCCTTAATTAAATTAGGTTCTGGACTAGTAAATAGAACTCCAAAAGCCCCCGTCTGATTCAGGCGGGGGCTTTTTTATTGGCTGTTTTCCATAAAACGCCTATTGAAAAAAGGCTTATTGAGAGTTTGTCTCGAAAAAATATCTGTGTAGGTCTGTGTAAGGGCTATCACATTTGCTGCAAATACCTGGGTTTAGGCGAGTGTCACCCCGGCATGAAATCTACATCGTTGGTACCCAGCCAGATCAAGTCAGAACTAAAAAGACGGCCATAGTGATTAAAATCCTATGGCCGTCTTTTTAATTA
>JAHDEB010000140.1 GCA_020629055.1 Chloroflexota bacterium | reverse complement strand
TGACAGGCAAAGAGGAGGGGGACAAATAGTAAGAAAAACTTTTTCAAGTAACAGGTATAAAGTAAGAAGCGATAAGCTCTTCAATCTTTTCACTTCTTACTTCTGACTCAGCTGGGCAGCATTCGACCAAACTGACGGCCACCCACCAAATGCATATGCACGTGAAAGACCTCTTGGCGGCCGTGTTTATTGCAGTTGATGATCAGACGGAATCCATCTTCTGCAATGCCTTCTTCAGCCGCCAGCTTTTTCGCCACCGTCATCATACGCCCCATCATCGCTTCATCTTCCGCTTCAACGTCGTTGACCGTGGGAATCTCTTTATTAGGTACAATCAAAATGTGGGTCGGCGCCTGCGGATTAATGTCTCGAAAAGCGGTCACAAGTTCGTCTTGGTACACCATGTCCGACGGAATTTCTTTATTAATTATTTTTGAAAATATTGTTGTCATATTTTGGTTTTGATTAGTTAGCGTTGATCTCGTTCAACCTAAAGGGTGTGATAAAACGTGTTTCGTGGCGCGTTGTCTTAAGCACCGCGAATTACGGGCTTTTATACCGAATAGCCTCTCTCTTGAAAATAGACGGTTAGATTTTTTACCGGCGCGTCGCCAATATGTTTGCAAGAGATGGCCAGCCAGCGCCCCAAACTGCGGGCGGTGCTTTCATTTTCGATCATTTGGCGGGCAAAGCGGTCGATCAAGTTGGCACTCTTTTCAAATTCAGTCGCCGATAAATCTCCGGCCGATTCCATCGCCAGTAAGCGCATGAGTAAAGGCCAAGCGGCCGCATTATTTAACCGACGCAGTTTATGCAGCGCACGATTAATCGTTTTGCTGTCATGTGGCACCAGCCCACGAATCATGTTGTAATAATCGGCCCAAGTTTGCAGCTCTTTGGTTAGCGGGCGCGGGTTAAACTTCGCCCCGCTATAGGTTTTTTCAAAATGGAAGAAGGTCGATGAGAGTGGGATGTATCGGCCAGCCGACATGAGAAAGTCCCTAAAAAAGATCGAAAATTCACGTGAGTTCAAAATCCCTTCATCATCTTCAAATTTAGCCTCAAGCGGCCGCCAATGAGAGTCATCAAATTTATCTTGGTCCGCCGTCCCGGTCCCGGCCGACATCAGCATAAAGTTACGGATTAGGTCCGCCTCATTCAAATTCATTCCGGTTGAATTCAAACTCTTGAAAATACGATACGGGTTTTCTTCGTCAAGCGTAATATAAACAAAATCGAGACCGACGCGCGTTTGGTCAAAAAAGGTGCGCAGCTCTTCTTCTGTCAAATTCCCCTCATGCCCTAGGCTTTCTAACCGGCGCACAAACCAAATCAACGCCTCGGTCAGGTGGTTTCGGTTTTTACCCAATGATCGATGTTCAACGATCGCCAGATATTCGTCTCGGTCCCGCTGCCGTGGAAAAATCCGATACCGTTCATCTTTCTGTTTATAAGGATGAACCAAAAGCGTATCGTTGATTTCGGCCGCCAGCTCTTCATACCCTGCTGCGCGTGCCGTATTGCGTAAGGCACACATCAAAATAGATAGGGTAATCAGCCGCTGCTGGCCGTCGATGACTTGATAGGTTGGCATCGAGTATTCCGGCCGACGATCCGGCACAAATACCAAAGCCCCCATAAAGTGGGTTTCGATATGTCCCTCGCCGGGGTTTTGGCTGCCATATTGCAGCTCCATCAAGTTGTCCCACAGCTGACTCCATTCCCGTTTGCCCCACGAATAGTAGCGCTGAAAAATCGGGATGATGTACCGGTTGGGTGAATTTAAGATGCCTTGGAGATTGACGTTATCTGCTTTCACGTTGAAAATTCCTTTGTTTTTTGATGAATTTATCGGAATTGCGTCTTTTTTGCCAAAAGAATCGGCGAATAGCGTTACAATTCTCAGCCCATTTCCAAAATTGGATCATAAGGCTCTCGCCAAATAGTTGGTTTAATCCCGATTTAGTTCGCCGATATCGGCCGGGTTAACTCGAAAGTCTGTGAAGGGGAAAAATATTATGGACGATTACGTATTAAGAATTATAGCGCAGGAATCCGGTTTTCGGGCCTTGCTGCTTTTAACCACTCAAATTACACGCGAAGCGTGCCGTCGGCAAAAAACGTCGGCCGCCGTAACCCCGATTTTGGCCGACGGTATGACCGGCGCCGCTATTTTGGGATCTTTATTAAAAATGCACCAGCGGGCCGCGCTCCGCTTCGAAGGGGATGGCCCCATGAAAATGATGATCACAGAATCAACCAGCCATGGTTTGGTTCGTGGTTACGTTGCCAACCCAGGTGCAGAAGGGGACGATCAATCAAAGGTTTTAGGCGAAAAAGGGTTCCTTAAAGTCGTTAAAGACATTGGTTTGAAAGACCTAATTGAAGGAGTTGTTGAGCGCCAAGGAACCGTGGCAGAAGACATCACCCACTTCCTAGAAACATCTGAACAGACCCGATCGTTCGTTTCAATCGCGACAGTTCCCATGGAAAATGGCATGATCGAAATCTCGGGCGGCTTGTTGGTACAGGCATTACCAGATGGAGATCCTGCCATAATCGCCAAGCTCGAAGATCGTCTTCAAGAGCTACCCCCGTTGGGCGAGCTGTTGGTTCAAGGTTGGGCTGACAATTCTGATTTAGTGCTCGAAAAGATTGCAGACACGGTATTTGAAGGCACCGATTCGAAAACACTCGAAAAACGATGGCTCTTTTTCCATTGTGGGTGCAGCCGTGAGCGCAGTGAAGCCGCTCTGGTTAGCTTGGGCATCGCCGAGCTAAATGAGCTGATACAAACTCACGAAGAGGTTGTCACCGACTGTCATTTTTGCAATGAAAAATATGTGTTCAACCACGACGACTTGACCAAAATCATTTCAGACATCGAGTCGAAGGCTTAAAAACGCTCATGGTTGAAGCATTTGTGTTTCCAAAACTTCAGACAGAGCGGCTATATCTGCGTGAACTCACGTTAGATGATTCAGCCGCTCTGTTTTCCCTTTTTTCCAATCCGGAAATTACCCGATACATGGATATTGATCCGCTGGAAAGTGAATCAGAATCGGTTGATATCATCAGCTTTCACTTAGAAGATTCCGGCTGTCGCTGGGGATTGTTTGATCAGGAAAACGGTCAGCTAATTGGCACCGCAGGGTATCACCGCTGGCGGCGTGGAGAGATCAACACGGCCGAAATCGGTTACGATCTGGCACCCGCTTATTGGGGAAAAGGGGTCATGCAAGAAGCCTTGGCCCCCATTCTTAAATTTGGGTTTGATCAGATGGGGCTTGTCATTATTGAGGCTGAAGTAGAGCGAGAAAACAGGCGCTCCATTGGCTTACTTCGGAAAATCGGATTTCATCTCGATTTGACTCGGGCCGAAGGACAGCCGCTTGATTGGTACCTGCTGTTCAAGCAATAAAAAAAGCCGCCAGTTGAATCAACAACTGACGGCTTGAGTCTATGTGGACCCCCGTAAACTTAGAATATCATGCCTACACCGTTAGGCCGCTGCGTCTATTCGCTGAGCCTTCACGGCCGCATCACGCAATTGCAAGAGGGTGTCACGGGTGGCCAATGGCCCTTGAACGGCCCACAGCACGCCTTCTGCGCCACCAGCACCGTTAGCGCCGGCCGTTTGCACCTCGATTTTCCAGATGCCAAACGTACGCATGAGCAAGCCTTGTACCAAACGGAAATCAGTGACTCTGTCTAGTGGAATCGACTTACGGCGATAAACCACAAAGCCTTCATTGATGTACAAAATACCATTTTTGGCTTCGTAACTAAGTGACTGAGTAAAAGCACGGACCATCCAGGCCATCAGTGCATATCCAAGAATGAGCACCGTGGCAAATATGCCAACGACCGTCCAGATTGTGCTAACTCGAGCATCTTCAGCGAGCATAATAGAGATTGGCAGAAATAGGGACATAAAGCCCAATAAGCCGATCATCAGTGCGTAATTCGTACGCAAAAAGCGGGATAGTTGGTTGTTTTGAATCTCGAACCGCATGTTTAGACCTCCTAAACAAATAGAATGATCTTCCACGGCAGGAATTTCTACGTCTAGTCGGGGTGACCAAACAGTTGAGGCTTCGCCAACGCTAAACGCATTTGGCCGAAGCACTAGCTCCTACTGCAATTGTTTAACCAAATGGCTGCATTAAAATCATCAAGAGGGATCTCAAGAAAATGTGCAGCATTCGTTATTGAATTGCGATGTCCGTATAAGACTATGTTGGTAAATACCAGTTTTGAAAGATTCAGAGAGGGGCAGAATTGAAACTGGTACCAACTATACGACGACAAGAGGGAAAAGTTGCAGAATCTGCCCAAATCGTCGGCTTAATAGATCTTTTCCAAAGCCATTTGTTTTTCATGGGCAAGCCTTTGGTATGCGCGAATTAGTGACTGATTTTAGAAAAACCCTAGTCGCCCTAATCAACCATCTCTCCACTAATAGGCAATCGGATCCGTTCTTCAATTTGTTTGGCACCTAGACCTAGCGAAATCAAGTAATAGAGCTTTGCCAAAGCGGCCTCTGTGGTCATATCTTTGCCACTAACCGCACCCGCCTGTCGCAAGGCGCTACCGACCGCATAGTTGTCAAACTGCACAATGCCTTCCAGCGGCTGCGCAACCACGACGATGACGATGCCTTTTGCGCGAGCGGCCGTGATCGCCGACAAGAATTGAGCATCCCCGCTGGGGCCATTGCCCGTCCCATAAGCCTCTAAAACAATCCCTTTTAATTTGGGGTTGGTCGACAAAGACCGAATGATTTCATGACTAAATCCAGGAAAGATACGGACCACCGCGATCGTTTCATTGTCTGGCGATTGGGTTTGCACACGCATTTCGGCCGGGGGCGTTAACGGCTCACAGTTTTCATTGTAGTTGATATCGATGCCAACGGTGCCGAGCAACGGATATCGGGGGGAGTTAAACGCATCATAGGCGATGGCCGATACTTTTGTGCAGCGGTTGCCGCGCAAAATTCTAGACCCAAATACGACGCATACCTGTGCCAGCTCTGGGGGCATTTCGGCCGCAACTTGAAAAGCGGAGACAATGTTGTTGCGCGCGTCGCTGCGTGGCACCCCAAACGGCAGCTGCGATCCGGTAACAACGATCGGTTTGCGACTCCCCTCTACAAAAAAGCTGAGGGCAGATGCTGTGTAAGCCAACGTATCTGTCCCATGCAGCACGATAAACCCATCAAACTCGTGATAACGTTTTTCAATATCTGTGGCGATTTTCACCCACGATTTGGGTGTCATATCTGAACTGTCGAGCAAGGGGGCGTATTCAATAAGCGCAAAGTCGATCTTCTCACCGGCCGAACTTTGCTTCAGCTCACTCATATTCTCGATTTGATGGGACAAAAAACCGGCAGCGGGTGCAAGCGATTCAGACTCATCACCCGAACCGGCCGCCCGCATGCCGATGGTGCCACCGGTATAAATCACACAAATATTCTTGGTCATGATCGGGTTTGCAACGCGCCTAAGCTCTGTTTCTGCTGCCCGTTTGCATCAAAGTTAGACGGGGCAAGCCATGCTTCGAACGCCTCTTTTAATGCAGGCCATTCACTGTCTAAAATAGAAAACCATGCGGTATCTCGACTACGCCCCTTGTACATGGTGTGTTGACGGAAAACCCCTTCATGCTGGAATCCCAAGCGAAGGGCCGCTTTGCGAGACGGGGCATTAAGGGAATCACATTTCCATTCATAGCGTCGGTAGCCTAACTGTTCGAACGCCCGCTGCATCATTAAAAACATCGTTTCGGTGGCGATGGGGGTTTTTTGCATCAGGGTCGAAAAATGAATATGCCCCACTTCAATTGAGCCGATGTTTGGGGTGATGCGGAGATAGCTGGCAAGGCCGACGGCCGTCTTGGAATGTGCATCAAAGACGGTATAAAACTGCGGGTCTTTGGCTTGGGTCGTGTCAGACAGCCAGGCCTGAAACTGCTCAAGATTTTCAAACGGCCCATAGGGCAAATAGGTCCAATATCGATCGTGCCCTTGGGTTACAAATGCTTCAAACAGCTCCGGGGCATGGGCCAACTGGGTTGCTTCAAGTGTGCAATATCGGCCGGTCATAGCGGTATGCGGGGGCCAATCGCACGCTTGCCAGTTTTCTACGGGGTAGCCAACCGGTTGGCCTAAGCTATTGGTGTGTTTTGTCATCTGTCTATCTCCAAGATGTCTAATTCGATCACGCTATCACCGTTGGCCAAAGTTAGGCGTGGGAAATTTTCCTGAGCTGTGTCATACATGCCGGCCGTTAACCGATAGGCACCAGATTCTAAATCGGGCGTTTGTAAAAACAGACGATCTTCGATGATTTGACCTTTGGCCAGCTGACCGGTGGCCCAGGTATTATTGCCCGGCATAGAGTCATGCTGCGCAATCGGAGTCGTATCGCCAACTTTGCTCAGATGGACAAAATGAGTGTAATCGGCCGTTGGCTGAGTTAGTGCCTGCCAATACAGGGTTAGGTCGATTCCCGCTTCGCTTGGCTGGGCCCGATATCCGCGCAAGGCCAAGACCGGTTCCCCGTTCGCAAGCAGTTCTGCATCTATCGGGATTAGATCTGCGGGCAAGGTGAGGTCGGTTTGCACCGGATTAAACACAAGCGCGTCCGTTGCCCCTGTCAGGGTGCCCAAACGGCGGAAGAGGCGAATTTTGCCGGTGTCAGTCTCATATAAATAGACGAGTACGGTCCACGGTTCTTCAAACGGCAGCGGTTGAGGCAGCTGCATCCCCATCACATCAAACTGTGGCTGCCCCGGTTGCCAGCTTGTGGTCGGCCGATGGCCAAAGCCGGGTTGGAAATCTTGCTGCGCCCCATGCACTTCGTGTCCGTTACGATCAGTAAGGCGGAACGAGGCGACCAAGTTTTTGGCTAAAGGTTGCTGCGTTTGCCACGCAAGATGTAAGCGTAACGCTTCTGGCTGCACCTGAACGATGTCCATAACTTGTACATCAAGATCTGCGGTCGATGTGGTGGTTTGTGCGGTTAAGGATGGCAAGATTCGAATCGGCCGCAGATAAAGCTGGCCGCGTGGTTCGTTGCTGCCGGTAAGGCTCAGATCCCCATTATTTAGTGAGAGGCGAGGGGTGAACAACCCGGCAGGGGTGTCTTCAGGAATGGCGATTGTAATTGTTTGTTCCCCTTCAGTGATCGTACCTTTTGCGGTTGCCACAGCGAAAACGGTGTCTACAAAATTATCGGCCGGGTCAACCAAATCGAGTTGCCATTCCCCGGCGGCTGTGTCTACAGCTTGCCAGTTCAGCTGGACTTGTAAAACCTCTCCAGCGCTCAGCTCATTTTTATCATATCGATAATCAACGAGTGTTTGGTCCCCTGTCGTAAAGGCGATCTCTTCTTGCGGGTGCAGCCAACCTAATTGGGCAAAGTCTTGGCTATACGGGCCATCTGTCGGGATGGGTGGGGCCGTCGCCCAAGCCAACAATACAACAATGAGTGCGGTAAGCGGAACGGCGGCCGTGATCAAGATCGCATGGTTCAGTTGCCAGCGGCGGGTGTCTGTGACAAAAATGACAATAATAAAGACTAGGGCGCTGAGAGAGATGGTTTCCGCGATGGTGCGGATGCGGCTACGCTCTAGGACAAAGGTGACTTCATGTTGGCCGCTAGGCAAGGTTAATTGCATCAGGCCGGAAAGGGGGACGGCGGTCATTTCCCCGACTTCGCCGTTAATTAAAACCGCCCAACCATCCCAGAGTAGCGTGGGGAAGACCAAGGTGGCTTCGTTCGTATCTTCTTCTGCATCGACAGTGACCTGCCACTGTTGGCGTGTGGTTTTGCGGCTGGTTAGCTCGGCCGTTGCCTGACCCGCGAGCACCGTGACACGGTTGCGCTCGCCCGTCGTTAGCCATGCAGAGGTCACCGGCCGGGGTTGCGCTGCTGGGGGCAGATATTCTGCGCTGACGGTGGTGCCGATATTGCCGGTAAACCATTCGTATTGTGCAATCGATTCGGCCGTTACATCTTTTTGTGGGATAGGTAGATAGCTTAAGTTCAGCTTGCCGATACCGATGTACACAAGGCCAACAGCCAGCAAACCTGTTAAGGCTGGGGCTAACCAAATGGGCCGTTTGCGAAACGCTTGGGTACCGTGGGGGCTGCGGCCGAATGCGCGCACGAGCGCAAAGACGGGGATGCCGGAGAGCATGGCGGTAAAAAATGCTTGAACCGATAAGAAGCGCCACGGGAATTGGGTGAAATGCAATAGCGGGAGTGTGTCCCACAAAAACAAAGAGAGTGGGTTAAGCATAAATGTGGCGATGAGAAGCCCCAACACCATAAATAGCCAGATGGCCCAGCCTAAACGCTTGCGCACCGGTTTCCAACATAGCCCTACTAGCGCCAACAGCGTGACAACCGCCTGTACCAATCCCATCCGAAAAGATTGCAGCCCTTCTAGTGAAGGGTCAAATAGAAAGCTGCTTTGCACAAGATCGACGGAGCGGAAATGGACCCCATTGTTGTACCGATAATTAAAATAGCCGACCGTCATGTCTGCGATGCTGGTTAGATGTTGCTCGCTTAAAGCGGGTAGCCAGAACCAAGCAGAAAATGCGACCCCTAAAAGAATGGAGACAAAAAACAGCCCTAGCTCGGGAATGATTTTAGAAAACAGTGCCCCTCTGGAAAACTTTGGGGCGACGCGGCAGAGGGCGAACAGCAGCACAAAAGGGCTGAAGATCATCGCTGAAATGTTGTGGCTTAACACCAAGCCACCGTAAGCGATTGCGAGCCAAGCGACCCCATTAATCCAGTTAATGCCGGTGCGCCCCCGATTGCGGTCTGTGGTTAGCAGTTGGTCTGTGGCTAAAATGACGAGCGGGTAAAAGGCCATCGCCCAAAATTCGGCGATAGAGTCGCCACGCACATAGACGTTTACCAGATGAAACGGTGCGGTTGTATAGGCGGCCGAGACGACCAAGGCGACCCAGTCCCGCCGATACCAACGCCGGGCAAGGCCAAATGACCCCCAGGCTGCGACTAAAAATGCGGTTAATTGGCTTAGCTGGATCGCTTGAACGGTGGTGACACCGACAAGCCGGTATAAAAAGCCGACGTAAAAGGCGAGCGGGGCATAAAAGTTGAAAAACGGATAGCCATAGCCGTAGGCTGCATCCCCCATCCACCGAACTGGAAAATGGCCGTCCCAAATCGCTTGTTCTAGCTGGTGTAGCCGTTGAATTAGAAATGGACTATCACCGCCGCCACGTGTGTTGATCAGACCACCGCCAGAGATGAGGGGCCACGCGGTAACACAGGCGACCAAAAGGGCGGCAAGAAGATACCAATTTAGCTGTATTTTGCGACGATCATCGGCCGAAGGTGTCATAGATGTGGGGGTGAAGGAAAGTAAAGAAAAAGGAGTGTCAATCGCACGATACGATCAACACTCCTCTGGGTTTTTAATTCAATCCGTAACGCTTTATCAAGGCGAGAACGGGCTGATTACTTTTGCTGACGCATGAGCAAGAAGACAACACCGAGTAACATGAGTACGGCTAGAACCATGACGGCTACGATAACCATCTCGACGGTGCCGAAACCACCGGACTCGGCCGTTTCAACTGCACCAGCGCCGACTGCACCGGTTGCTTGATCTGTGTTGGTGGCCGCACTGTCAACCGCAGCTGCCGCTGCCGCAGGTGTCGCTGTTGGGGCGACCTGAGCCGCTTGGCGTACACGGCTACCAAACTCTAGTCCGATCTCTTGACCTTGGGCAACATCGATTAAAGTGTTACCGGCCGTCGTCATTTCTAAAGTGTCGGGCAAAATTTGAGCCACTTGATAACTGCCAGGTTCTAATTCACTGGCACAAACAGCGCTTGCGGTTCCGGTAGAAACACCTTCTGCCACAACGGAGCTGCCACGCGCAATGGTAAACCGAATACCGGCCATGTACCCTTCCTGAGCTGCGTCACGAACACCGCTGCCATTTGTATCTGCAAATGCGTTGATACAAATCGTACCGCCGGCCGGAGTTGGGGTCGGTGTGACTGTGGGTGTGTTTGTTGGCAATGGGGTTGGGGTAATTGTCGGTGTGTTTGTTGGCAACGGGGTTGCGGTTGCGGGAGGCGGTGGTGGGGCTGTTGGAGGTGGAGGCGAGGTCGGGGTTGGTGGTGGGCCACTAACCGTTAAAGAGCCTTGGTCGAACCAAAAGTCCATATGCGCCTGACAGTTGTTAATGCCACCAAAGTTAGCATCGATAAATACGGTCATGCTGGTGCCTGTTGCAACCGCTTCAACCGTGGCTGTTTGGAATACGTCACGTGGGGAAATGTTTCCACCCCAAACCACAGAAGCTGAGGTCCAGTTGCCTGCACCGGCCGGGTCGATGCCCACGCGTGCGGACATAGAACCACCACTAGAAGGTGCTGGCCATTGATCGTTAGAGATTCGGCCGCGCATGTTGACGGTGAATTTGTATGTTTGACCAGCGGTTAGATTGTTCACCGTTTGGAAAACACCACCGCGCCATGTGTCCCATTGGTTGCCCACATGTTGCGAGCGTGCACCTTCAGGAATTAGGTCCGATGTGGCTAGCTCTGGGCTCCAAACCGGTCTGGCATAATAAACTTCTGCCGCACAATCTTTTTTCTCGTTGCTGTCTTGATGCCAAGGGGACCAATTGTTGGCAACCCCATTGGTATAGGGTTCCTCGAATCCTGGATTTGGCAGCACATTGTCTTGTGCATGAACGGTGCCATCGGTGGTAAATAGTACGCTTACCAAACCGATTAGACAGCTAAGCCATAAAACTGATCTTCTCATTATCTTCATTCTCCAACCTGCTGAAAAGCAGACGTATCCACAAAAAACAGGCGATAATGTTCTTCTATTATCGCCTGACTGAACTCTTCTTAGGATCGGGATTTTAATAACTGTCCCAACTTAAATTCCGATCCTACCCAGCTGAACTTTAAACTTGGGACAATTATTTAAAGTTCAGCCCTGATCTTTTAGTCTATCGTGGCCTTGCGGGCGCTCATAATGACTAAAGCGACACCGATGATCAAAATGACTGCGATTGCCAAAATGATCCAAACGAGCCATGACATGACACCACCGCTTTCAGCGCCTGCATCAGCAGATGCGTTTTCCATCGCACCATCACTGACAGATGAGTCTGCCATTTCAGAGGCTGTGTCACCTGATTGGGTCTCGGCCGCGCCGTCTGTGCTAGCCACTTCAGCCATCTCGACTGCCGCTTCTTCGATTTTGCTACCAAAGTCAAACTGCTGGCGAGAGCCATCTACAATTGAAGCACCCCAATCTGTACCGTTGGTCGCTACTTCGTTGTCTGTCATTGAACGGCTGATGCGATAGTTGCCTGCATCTAAACCTTCAATACAGAATGGCTCGTTGACACCGTCGGTTATGTAGTTGCTTACAACCGCTTGGTCTTTTGCGATGGTAAAGGCAACGGCCGGACGCAGACTTTCGCCTGCACCGTATTGGCCGTCGCTGTTCACATCATCAAATGCCAATAAACAGATCGCTCCGCCGACAGGTGCGGCGGTTGGGGCTGGTGCGCTTGTTGGTTCAGGAGCAGCCTCTTCAACTACGGCAACTTCTTCTGCCGCTTCTTCAGCTGGTGCTGCCTCTTCGGCCGCTGTTTCTGCAGGAGCCGCTTCTTCGGCCACTGTTTCCGCTGGGGCAGCCTCTTCAGCAGGTGCTGCTTCGGCTCCGCCACCACCAGATCCATCTGCATACCCTAGAACGATGCGATCGCCCCATTGAATGAGTGAGCTGCGTGTCATGCCTGGGTTAAGCGCGACAACGTCGTCAACGCTCATGCCTGCACGGGCGGCAATGCTCCACAATGTGTCCCCAGACTGTACCAATACCTCGATGACGCCTGCTGCGTTCGGGGTTGGTGTTGGGCCTGCTGGCGCAAAGCGGACGCTCGAATTTACTGGGACTGCAGTTGAAATGGCCCCTGTGGTTGGGTCGACAACGGTCACAACTTCGCTTCCGTCAGTTGTAACAAGTGATGATTCGTCCCAATAGATATCGTTATGTTTGCGAGCTTCTTGCGGGTTTGACCACATAAAGACGGTTACTTTGTCACCCTGAGCCGTTGCAACGACTTCGAATAAGCGATAAGCGTCATATGGGTCAGAGAATGGACCCCAAACAATGTTTGCTGAGAATGGGTCCGTGCCACCTGTTGGGTCGATACCGATGCGCATGTTGACAACGGTTGCCCCTTCAGATTTAACACTGTCGCTGCTGGTTGACCAAGCTTGGCCATAAGCAGAGAATTTTAGAGTGGCATTGGCTGGGACGGTTACCTGTTGGTACATACCGGCCAAATGGCTACTCCAAAATGTGAAGTATTGAGCCGCTTGGCCACCACCTTGTACGCGATCTGGATAAGGACATGGTGCAAAAGGACAAACAGGTTTGTATTCTGGCATCCGATTTTCATATTCTTCATCGCTAGATGATTGTGGTTGCCACCAAGGTAGCCAACCCGCAGGCATTTGGGCGGTAGTACAAACACCAGCAGCACAAGCTGATTGCTGATAGCCAAAAATCGGTGTAAATGATGAATACGGGTCATTAAATCCCGGATTAACCAATAGATTTGTTTGTTGCGCACTGACTGTAGACTGTGAATTTATTACCAAAAATAGTGCGAAGATAAACATCGCTAGAAATGTGGCAATAAAAGTAAATTTCTTCTTCATAACCTTCTGTCCTCTTAGATCGATTTAGTTTTGATCACGCCGAAGCATAGTCGGCCAAGTATTTTATCCAATTAAAGGCTTGGTTAAAGGGACTATTACTTTCTATGCAGTCAAATAAGGGGGTCGTCAACGAATTTCAACCGTATTGCCACCTGTTTGCCCATTTGAGTGTGTCACAGTTAGTCGATTCTGTGGATTATCGGCCGGATACATGCCGATCAACATTTGAAAACGGGTCTCATCCCATTTTTCATTAAAATCGATTAAATGTTGATCATGGATTAGCATGTTTGGCTGCCACAATCGTACCGGCCAAAAGCCAAATCCTGGCACACCATCGCTTTGAGCAACCACTTGGCCCGATTGCCGATCTAAGATATGGACGAACGCAATCTCATTGCGGGTATCCTGCTGTTGGGATGATGACCAATGTAAATCAACGATGATTTCCCCCTCCACTTGGCTCATTGCGGCCGTATGCAGCTGGTACAACGTTTGATCAGCTGTCCCAAATGTTGCCAACAAATCGCTAGAGGCGGTGATGGGTGTCACTAAAAATCGAATATAAAGTGGATAGGTTGCAGTTTCGAGGTCCCCTCGTGTTTCTGGGCCGAAGGTGGTCGAGATCAAGATCGGCTGCTTGGTTTGTTGTTGCACCCCGACACTCATTTGCTCTAAATCGAGCCCATCGAGGGGCCAAACATAAAAGGCGAAGGGGCCGGTAAACCAATTGGGAATCAAATTGCGATGGTCTAGGCGGATCAATTCACGATCTTCAGAAACCAAATATGCTAACGAGGGCCAATTGTCTTGGTAGCGTTGATCAACAAGAATTAGTCGCTCGGCCGGTTCCGCATTGATATTCTCAGCCAAGTCGCGGGCGGCCGCTTCAAATAGATAGTCGGTTTCTGGGTAAGCTGGATAGTCGATAAAATAATCTTTAATCGTTAAGCCAAAGGAGCCTATGATGATGAGCACAACGGCCAATCGGCCGATGAACGGTGCTCGATCTTGGTTCCATCCCCATGCTAACCCGACCGCGGCCGGAAACAGGGCGGCCGGTAAAATGCCAGACGCACGCAAGAAATGAGGTGAATCTTCGGCCAAAATGGTGGCGGCCAACATGATGGCGACCCAACAAGCTGTTGCGACGACGGCCGGTTTGCGCCAACGTTGTGCAAGCAAAACGAGGCCGATGACAAAAGGCACCGCCATGAGTGCATCAAATAACGGCCTGCCGGGTGGATTGTGCCGTACGATGCTGTCCCCTTCTATAAAGAAGAGACGGAGCGCGCCCCAAACGTTTTTGAAAAAGGTGCCAATTAAATCCCCTTGATTGATATCGGGATTTAAAATTGAAACTTGCCCGGTGCGGCCGCTTAAGATTTGGGGTTGTAGGTACCACAAAATAAAAAGCGGGGTCATCATAACCAGCCATCCCGCCAGCCCCCAAGCGAGGCCACGCCACGGAAGCTTTTTCTGGAGGACCACCACGGCGATTAAAATCACAACCACCACGGCCGGAAATAAGCGGGCGGTTAGGTAGGTGTACGAGCCGAGGCCGATACAGCCCCCGGCCGCAAACCACAGCCAACGGCCGCTGGCTTGATCTTGTTTACGCCAGGCCAAAGTGCCCAACCAAACGGCTAATACAGTAACGGGGACCGCTAAAATGACCCGTAGACCAAGACGGCTAAGATGAATGGGCCAGACGGTTACCGCCCAAAGCCATGCGGCAAACAGACCTGTTAGGGTGCCAAACCAATTTTTTGCGAGGGCGTAAACGGCCAGCGTGGTTAGGGTGCCGATTAGAGCGGCCGCAAGCCGAATGGCAAGCGGTGTTTGGCCGAAGAGGGCGATGAAAATTGAGCTGATATAAATGTAGGCCGGTTCTCGGCCGTTGTTGGCTTCAAAAAATAGGGCATGCTCTCCGTTTAAGATTCCCGATGCATCTAGCCCGTTGTAGGCCTCATCCCTGTATAATCCCGGAGGCAGGTCGCCCAGTTGCCAAAAGCGCAGCCCGGCCGCCACCAAGCAAATGCCGGCCAATAGCAAAAAAACCCATCCCTTTGGAGATCGGTTTTGTCTAGTGGCCCAATTATTTTCAGAGTACGTTGATCTCTGTGTACTGTTTTTCTCCGTGGTCAAAGCGGGGGCAGTATAGCAAAACCTGATTTAGAAGCAATTGCCCTCATGCGTGTTTTAATGGTCTCCAAGGCGTGTCTTACCGGCACGTATCAATCAAAGCTTACCGAGATTGGCCAGCACCCCGATGTGGAGCTGGCGGTAATGGTGCCTGCGTTTTGGGATGATCCGGCCGGGCGAATTGAGCTAGAGCGACAACACACTGAGGGATATCAGCTGTGGGTAGAGCCATTGCGTTTTAATGGTAATTATCATCTGCACTATTGGCCCACTTTGCGGAGACGCATTAAAGAATTTCGGCCGGATATTATTCATATGGACGAAGAGCCATATAATTTTGCGACTTGGTTGGCTTTAAAAGCGGCTCGAAGGGTGGGGGCTAAGTTTCTCTTTTTTTCATGGCAAAATATTTATAGACAATACCCTTTCCCGTTCAGTTGGATGGAAAAACAGGTGCTTGATCAAAGCGATTATGCGCTAATGGGAAATCGGGAAGCGGCTGAAGTTTTTCAGAAAAAAGGATATATCAATCGGCAGGCGATTGTCCCCCAATTCGGGACTGATCCAGAAGCGTTCAAGCCTTTGGTTAAAAGCGATTCACAAGAAGAGGATCGATTCAGAATCGGATTTGCCGGCCGTTTGATTGTGGGCAAAGGGGTCGATGTGTTGTTACGGGCGGCCGCGCAATTACCTGAAGGTGGGAACTGGAGTCTGGAAATTGCGGGCGAAGGGCCAAAGGAAGGGGCTTTAAAAACGTTGGCGAAGAAGTTGGGTATTTCTGAGCAAGTAAACTTTTGCGGCCGAAAAGGATCGGCCGACATGCCCGCTTTTATTCGCCAATTGGACTTGCTGGTGCTGCCATCACGTACTCTGCCTAATTGGAAAGAGCAGTTCGGCCGGGTATTGGTTGAAGCGATGGCAAGTGGGGTACCGGTGATCGGGTCTAGTTCTGGCGAGATACCGCATGTGATTGGGGATGCTGGCGTTGTTTTTAGAGAGGAAGATGCGGATGGGTTAGCTGATGCCATTCGCCTGATGATGCAGGACGATGAAAAACGGGTCTCTTTTGCTACGCTTGGTCGCGAGCGGGTTTTAGCAACGTTTACTCAGCAGCAAATTGCGGCCGATACGATTG
>JAHDEB010000010.1:61553-71678 GCA_020629055.1 Chloroflexota bacterium | reverse complement strand
CTTAATCCGAGTCAGCAAAGTACTCAAGCACGCTGCGGTGAATAAAAATATACCCGCCACCGGCACGACGTAGGAGCCCTGACCTTGCCATTTTCTGCAGCCATTCAGGTAAATCAAACGGCAGGGTGTCTTCTTTGCTCAGTAGCCAGCGCAAAGTCCAATGCTGGGTCCAAGTCATCGCGCCTGACCAGCTAAACGCGGCCGGTAAAATGGTGGCCAAAATCACAAAAATAAACTTGAAATTAGCTTGGTAAAACCCGTCTAAAATGCTGCTGGTTAGCAAAAAGATCGGTGTAATGAACAGCGTTACCTGCAACGCACTTTTTAGAGATGCGGAAATGCCTTCTCCTGGATTTTTCCTTTCAGAGACGACAACCGGATTGATGGAGGCAAGGCCAACCCAGCAGAGCACACCTGTTAAGAGGGCTGAAGGAAATATCCAAATCAAAAGGAATCTAAGCGTTAAACCACCGTCCTCAAAAATAGGACCTGTGAATAGAAACAAGACAAAGAACAGTAAAATTAATTGCAGGAATTCTTGCAGATAATGTTTAAGTCCCTCGATGGTTGGCAAGGAGAATGTCACCTTTTCTACAAGCCTAATACGGGGGGACCAGCTATTAAGCCCGATGGAAATAACGATGCCCAAAGCGAAAATAAGGGCAAATACATACTCTTCTACCGGTAAATCAAAGCTTGAGCCGGTCAACCGTTGTAGCGTGGGCCATAAAATTAAGGCGGTAATCCCCACTGAAAGCCAAGCGGCCACACCGCTGACCAACCCTCGGCGATAAGGTCTGTCGATACTGGCCGTTAGTCGGCCGGCCATAAATGCAATCGTTACGATAATAATTGAGACACCCATGGTAAATAAAATAGCAAAAGGGGCTTTAGAGCCATTACTTGAGCGAAAACCGGAGCTAAAAATAATAATCAACGCCATGATCGGGGCATAGACGAGAGAAATGACGCTGGCTAAAAATGCACCGCTGTATGCTCGGTATTTCTCCTGCCCGTTTTCAGCTTGAAGCCAAAAAGATTGCAGATCTTCGATGTTAAAGACGGTTGTACCGGCCGCCTGCATGCCATTTGCCAAGTTTTGCAGCCAGCTTCGTGATTGTTCAGATTCATCAACGGGTAATACCGCTTCGACGTAACGGCCGAAAATCTCTTGCCGCCACTCTTCCAGAGTTTCAAAATGGACGTTAGCCAAAGATTCCGCTGCTGAGGCTGGCACCGCTTTGGGGAACAGGCTAAGGAGCAGGGGGGAGCGTAACGCTTCGCGCAAGCGCCATTGGCGGTCAACCAAGTCGTTTAATGCGCTCCGGCCGATTTGATCAAGCGTGCTGGTAATTTGACCGTTGGTAAGCGGCTGAATGACCACCGAATGCTGAATGGCCAATTTCGATTCAAGTGCGCGGTAATCGGTAATCCGGCTGCATACGGCCAATCCACCCGGGTGTGTTTGCATGAATTGATTAATCGCATCGACAACTTGATCCCGTTCACCGTTTTTATTTGGCACCTCATCTAGGCCATCTAGCAAGAGGGTGTACTTGCCGCCCAATTCAAGCTGATTTTTAGTGATGTAGCGGCTCATGCTGTATTGAGTGCTCGCTTCTTCGGCCAACCACGAAGCGAAATCCCCTTTGGCGGAGCTAAGGTAAGCGCCAAATGAAGATAGGTTGAATAGCAGCGGGGTCGGCTCGTCTGAATTTTCCCTGGCTAAGCTGATCAGCTCGTCTAAAAGCTCCAGCATCGTAATTGTCTTGCCGCTGCCGGGTGCCCCTAAAATCAGCAAGGATCGGCCGCTGGCATTAAAGAGTCGGCTTAGATTCCCACCTTGATTTAGGGTATGGTCTACAGTGCCCGACCGAGTGACTTTGAGCTGGCCGCTGATCGTTCGTTCTTTGCTCAGGGGGAGGTCTAACCCCTCTTGTTCCGGCGTTAAAACTTCGCGTAAAACGCCGTCAATCCATGCCTCTTCAATGTTGTCGAGTAATTTTAGGGTGAGTGGATCTGTGGTTTTTTTAGACGGGTCGACTCCCGCTTTTTCTTGCGTGATCAGCCCGTGCGCCTGTAACTTTTCTTGAACTAGATACGATTCAAATGACTTGTCTGATTTTTCGAAGCTGCGGGCTGCGCTTTCCCAAGCTGCTTTCGCCTCTTCGGCGTTCTCAAGCGCTATTTCTAAGTCACCTAGGGTGTCCGCATGCTCGGCCGAGAATAACGGGTCATCATCGGCCGAAATTTTTGACATGGCGATTCTGGCTTTGCCCGTATTGGTATACAGCAGGTGGAGTCTGGCCTGCCACAAATAGACCCAGTTGGCCGTTTGCCCGAACAATCGACCCGCATCGATATGCTGTTCGGCCATGCGTGTGACTTGTTCAATGTCTTCGTAGCTGCTTTGTTCAAAGTTGGCCCACGAGGTCGCCATTTGCTGGAAGCGATCAAGCCCGACGTCTATATCGCTGATTAAACGGTGGTAGATTTCTTCTGATTGCCAGTAAGAGCCATCGTCCTGTTTGGCACAGTGGTCGGCCGCGTAGCCGCTAATCAGACGGAACTGTGCTTGGTCTTCTTCCCAGATTTTGTCTAAAAGTGGATATCGTGTGCGTTCATGGATCGCGTATCCACGGCCGGGAATATGCTCGACAAAGCTTTGGTCGAGTAATTCATCGTAAATAAGGTCGCTGGCATCTTCGCCAATTAAGGCGGTTAGATAGCTAAAATCAAACCAGTGGGGGATTACGGCGGCCTGTACCGCCTCAAGCAAGTCAGGGTGCAGGCGGGCCAAGCTCATTTCAAGAACAATGCGGTTACGTTCCTCTTCTGTGGTTGCTTGGGCAAGTTGATCAAGGTGTGTTTGATTCATGGTCATGCTCCCCACACAAGTTCAGGACGCTCTTCTTGACAAATGTCTACAAATTCTTCCAACCGATTGTTGCGCCCCAGATAACCGATTAGCTCACGTGCTAGGCCGGTTTTGTGGTCATGATCGGGCAAGATCTCGTAATCTATATCTAAGTCGTAACACAGATCTTTGATTTCCGATAGGGTAAATCCTTCAATAATATTTTGACGGATGCGTTTACGATATTGAAACGAAAGCTTCGGCTTGCTGGATGGCGAGTCTTCGTCTTCATCTTCGATTACATCTTTTTGAATCGATTGGCTTTGCAATGTTTCGACGATTGCGCTCGGGTTTCCTTTTAAGGCGAGGCAAATCCCCATGATGACGTCGGCCGAGGGCAACTCTAATCCGACTTGCTCTCCCCAAGCGAGCCAATCCTGTGGGTCTGAAACCCCTTTTAGCTGGTGAGTGACCGAATAAGCTTCCCACTCTGCATCGGTTGCTGGTAAGCTCTGTCCCCCAATGATGATGTTGACTTTAGACGTATGGGCCACACCATAGAGAAATTCTTCTCTAAGCCAATTCTCAAACTCTGTCGATCGCTTTTCATAGGTGTCGATCGCCAGCAGCATCGGCTGTTCAAAGTTTAGTGCGTCAGCGAACCAGCCATCGGTTAACAATTGAAAATAAGATAGCTTGGTGGGGAGGTCGGCCGTTTTGCCGATTTCTCTTAAATGGCGTCGGAGTTTCATCTGCCACATCGAATCCTGATCCGGCATCGGTTCGCCCACAAGGTCAGCAAGGGTCTCGTTAAAGTTCGGTAGGCTTTGACGGCCGATTTTCGACCCTAAAACATTAAGCAGGGTGGTCACTGACTCGCCACCATTTTCTAATTTGATGTGGGCATAGCGCAGCTCTTTGTCTAGCTTTAGGCAATGTTCAATAAAGTGGGACTTCCCCGAGCCACTTTCTCCCTGAAGCATCAATATATTTAGTTGATTTCCACTGTCAATTAAATCTTGGAAGAGGCCTAATTCGTGGGTGTAGTTGGCGATCGCCTGCATTTGCATGGGTGCAAAAAATAACAGGTTACACGTTAAGTGGCAACATAATTGCTAAGAATGTTAACTGTTTGGCTTGATGGGGAAGGTTTAGCAATTATTGAACAAGCGTTCAGTCGCTTTTTACGCTGAAACTCCAGAGGTCGGCTTGAACTGTGGCGCTCGTCTGGCTTGAGTTGCTTGTTCAAAAGCATAAGCCAATCCTATCAAACGCTTCTCCTCCCACGGCCGGCCGATAAAGGAGATGTTGAGTGGCAGGTCGTCTGTAAAGCCAAGGGGGAGGGTGATGTGAGGATATCCTGAAACGGCCGGATATGTGGCGCATCCGGCCGTTGCACAGTCTCCATTGATATGATCAATCAGCCATACTGGGCCACGGGTTGGGGCGATGAGGGCGTCTAATCCTTCTAGAGCGTTGTCTAAGCCATTGACTCGGCTTGCATTGATGCAGGCGAGCAGTGCTTCTAGATACTCTGTTTCCTCTAGGCTGCCTTTTTCTTGGGCCATTTCTAGAATTTCTTGAGCAAAAATCGGCATTGCTGACGAGTCGTTTTGCTTATTGAAGTTAATGATGTCTTCGAGAGATTTCATTGGAAAATCAGAATTTCGGGTAGTCAAATAGCTGTTAAGCCCAGCTTTAAATTCATACAGCAGGACTGTAAATTCATTATGGTTCCATTCTGTGGCAGGGGGAAGTTCGACCGGGTCGACTATTTCTGCTCCCAGTGATCGTATCAGTTTGATCGCTTCCTCCATCTGCCGATCTGATTCCGGGTGACGGCCGAAGAATTGCCGCCCAATGCCTATCCGTGTCTTTGAAAATGCATCTTTTTTAAAATTATTCGCGTAGTCAAAATAATTTGAACTTAAATCAACAGATTTATTTTCTCCGGAAGGAGATTGAATCATAAATTGAAGCAGAAGAGCCGCATCTTCGACAGTTCTAGCCATCGGCCCGGCCGTATCTTGGCTGGCCGAAATCGGAATAATCCCGTCTTGCGCGACAAGTCCGACCGTTGGTTTAATTCCGACGAGCCCACATGCCGCAGCAGGGGATGTTATTGATCCATCGGTTTCAGTGCCGATCGCGACGGCACATAGATTGGCAGCCACGGCTGCAGCAGAACCGGAGCTAGATCCACTTGGAGATCGGTCTAATGCATAAGGATTTTTAGTTTGGCCCAATCGGCTGCTCCAACCGCTTGAAGATCGTGTCGAACGGAAGTTGGCCCATTCACTTAGATTTGTCTTGCCCAATAAAACAGCGCCAGCTTCACGCAACGGCCCGATGCAAGCTGCGTCCTTCTGCGCTGGACCATGCATCATCGCAATAGAACCGGCCGTGGTTAACATCTTGTCCCCTGTATCAATATTGTCTTTAATTAATATCGGAATACCGTGCAGCGGGCCGCGTATGGTGCCATTGGCTCGCTCTTCATCCATTTTCTTGGCAATTTCAAGTGCATCAGGGTTTATTTCGATGACAGAATTGATTTGAGGGCCGTTCTGATCAATTTCGTGAATTCTATCGAGATAAAGTTGGGCGATTTCAACAGCGGTGTAGGCTCCGCTTTCCATTAACTGTTGCAGATCTGCGATTGTCTTTTCATGCAAAGGGAAACTTGTGTGATCCATTTTTTCTCTAGTGGGCTAAAGCTCATTAGCTTTTAATAACGGCCTACGACCTGAAGTTTGTTGAAGTTTTTTTTACTGCGTTGCTATTTGTTCGGCCGGGTTCGGCTTAAACCGATCCCCTAAGTTTGTTACAGCGATGCCGCCTAAAATCAAAAATAGCGCAAATCCCATTTCCGGCCGAAACGTTTCGTCTAAAATCAAGACACCGGCAATCACACCGGCAATCGGAATCAAGTAGATGGTCATCGATGCAGCACCTGCACCAAGTTCTTCGATTAGGAAGAAATAGGTAATGGTTGCAAGGGCGGTCACTCCGATCCCTAAGAAAATTAACCAACCCCAAGTCGCCAAGCTCGGCCGCATAGCGAACGGTTCTTCTAACCACAAGCTACCTGGGATCAAGATCAAAATAGACATGATGAACTGAGCAGTAACCATCCGCAGTCGCAATGGCCAGCCGGTCATCCCCTCTGGCTGGAGAGGGTAGACAAAGCGGGTTAAGACAGCACCAATCGCATAAAGCAACGATGCAGTCACCAAGGCAAGCTGGGCCACGACGTTTATTCCAATCCCATTAAACACTTCAGTGCCAATTAGAACAATGATGCCTAAAAGCCCACACCCAACACCTGCCAATTTCCAAAAGGTCAGCTTTTCATCGCTGGTAACCCCGGCCGCTAGCAGAACGGTGAATAATGGCATAACGGCCATATATATCGATGCGAGACCAGCATCGATATATATTTGAGCCCATGACAAGAGTACAAAGGGGACCGCTTGGTTGCAAAGTGCAAGGAAAAAGAAAGGCCACCATTCTTGAAAAGTTCGAGGCAGCTGACTTTTCAAGAAATAGCACATGATCAGCAACATGACGGTTGAAATCAAACTCCGCATGAGGGTAAGGGTGATCGGTTGGACATCAACTAAAGCAAATTCTACGGCGATAAAAGACGCCCCCCAAATAATTCCGGGGATGATGAGCAAGGCTTGGGCAAGTTTTTTCATTAGTTTTAACGAAATTAAGTATTTCTATTCTGGAATAAGAGATGCGAGAAAGAGTTGAACGGTGTGAACCAAATTCCGCACCTAATCAGCAGCTGCCAATTTATTGGCCAAGGCCTTCGGTTTTAGATCTGGCAAGTAATAGTATGCCAGCACAAAGATGGCGACAAATAGCGCGCCCGTGAGCCCTAGTGTTGCGCGAATGCTGTACACGGCCGCAAATCCGGCCGCGAGTAAGGGGGCAACGAACCGGCTGGCTGAAATGATCGCCTGATCAAAGCCGTAAACACTCCCTTCTTCCCCTGGTTTTGTAAATGTTGCTAAAAGGGCTGTCAGGGATGGGATAATGCCTCCCATTGCGGCTCCTACAAGTATCTGAAGAACAAGGAGGTGCCAAACTTCGGCGACCCAAATATGGATGAAATAAAAGATGGCAGCGGCTAAGACACTAACAAGTAAAACAGGCCGATGTCCGATTTGGTCCCCAAGCTTGCCGAGATAAACGGCCGTTAATACGCTGGAGCCTCCACCGATCCCGATAATCAATCCGGTCCAAAAATTGATAGGAGCATCGATCGGTAGCAGAGACAAAACAAAAAGCGGAGCCAATGGAACCAGAATCATTTGAGACATTCCCATTAAAAAACGGATGAGGTACGCCGGCTTTACCCCTTGAGTCGATAAAATGTCTTTCCAATCATCCCAAACCGGCCGCGATTCACCCTCTTTGTTGGTTTCAGGAACGAAATTTTCTTCAACAAGGAACCAAACTAGAAAGCCAGCTAGGGTCAACAGCAAGGCGGTTAATAAGAACGAAACCTCGTAACCCCATGCATCGGCAAGAATGCCACCAATAAGCGGACCAACGGCAACGCCGGCCCAAAGGGCCATCTGCATTAAGCCCATGGCATAACCCATTCGCTCTCTGGGCACTACAGAGGCGATTAGCGCATTTGCGGCCGAAACGGTCCCGGTCACTGCTCCCTGAATCAATCGAAGCAACACCAGACCTTCACCCGTTTGTACAAATGCCATTAGCAGCACGGTAATGGCACCACCAAAGGTCGCCCGGGCTATCATTAATTTACGGCCGTATCGATCGGCTAAGGCGCCCCAAATCGGCGCGGTAATCATCATCGAAAGGCCCTGCATCGCAAACACCAATCCAGACATCATTTCGTTGCTAATGCCAAAAATAGAGTCTAGGGAGCTGACATAAAGAGGAAGAAATGGGAATATTGTGGAAAACCCGACAACATTTACGATTTGAGCAATAAATACGATGTAGAGTGTCCGCTCCCAGCGCTCCATATTTTTAAATCGGCCGAAAAGGTTAGCGATCATATTAGGTATGCCTTGGCAAATGCGCATTTAAATCGACCCGAGTTGGCCCATATTTATATACATGCAAATAGGTGTTTGTGCGCATGCTGATCACACCCGGTATTTGGTAAATAGATTGGGTAATCAGTTCGGTTAAGTGCTCCCTGTCCCTGCAGCGCAAGTCAACGATAATCGGGTATTCCCCTGTCATCATCGCAACGAAGCGAGTTTCAGGCATTTCTGCAAGTGCGTTGGCCGCATCTTCGATTAAGTTTGGGGGTTCAACGGCGATTTGAATAAGAGCCGGCGATGTGTATCCGACAGCTGTTGGATCAACCCATCCAATTATGCGTAGCAATCCGGAATCTTGAAGGCGAGTCACCCTGTTGCGTACGGTGTTTTTGGCGAGACCTAATTCACTAGCTATGTCTGTGAATGATTTTCGGCCGTCTTCTTGCAATTGGCTCATTATCGCCAGATCAGTTTTGTCTATTTCCATATCGCCCGTCCTCCTTGGTTGGCTACAAGTGTTTCTAAATTGTAGTAATTTAGACTATTAATTCAAAAAAGGAGAGATCAATGTGCCAAAATCGCAAAATATTTGCGAAATATTGATTATTTGTCATATGTCGAAAAAAGAGAATAGCAAATTAGAGCTGTTTGCTTTTAGTTGAGCCTAAACACCCATTTAACGATTGGAATCCACAGGAGTGGGGGTATAGGTGTTTGGCAGAACAATAATCGGACCAGGTGTATTCGTCGGCCGTGGTGTTGATGTGGGGACGACCGTGGGGGTGGGTGTGATAACAAGCATTTTTCGCCCATTGACGATAAAAGGCAAAGATGCACGTCGAATTATCCGGCTCACATCGGGTGTTGCGGTGCCTAAGCTAGGCGGTTCGATGAAAACGGTAGCGGTAGGAGTCGGAATTGGGGTCGAAGTCGATTCACGAGTGGGCGCTGGTGGTATGGTAGAGGTAGGCGTGGGTGTATATGTTTGCGTGGGGGATGAAGTTGAAGTCCCGGTTGGCGTCGAGGTTGAAATAGGGACCGGTGTAGATGTTGAAGTTTGAGTCGACGTGCTTGTTGGTGAAGCGGTTGGCATCGGTGTTCGCGTTGGAACAGTTTGTGACAAATGACTGTCTCGTTCTCTTGCCTCACCAAGATCGGAATGTACCAGCCCAACAAGGAACAGAAGGCCAAATATCGTGATGGTGAAAAATAAGCGAAAAAAGCTAACAGCCTCTACAGATTTGTTATTCAAACAATCCTACCTAATAAAAATAATAAGTTACTGCTACGAATAAAAATATGTAAGGCTTAGATTTATAAAACTCTTTTTGCAAGAGATGAGAATTGCAACGTAAAATTTGGGCATGAATATTGAACCATTTCTCTACCAGATGGAGCGTAACGGGCTGGCAATCACTTGGATGGTCCGTGATATGCCTGACGAGCAGGCCCGTTGGCGACCTGACAGCAACTCTTGGTCAATTCTTGAGGTGATGTATCATCTAATTGACGAGGAGCGTGAAGATTTCCGTCAACGCTTGAACTACCTCCTCAATATGCCGGGCGAGCCGTTCCCACCGATTGACCCAAATAGCTGGCCAACGGAACGTCAGTATAATGAGCGTGACTTAATGACCGCTATAAAAACCTTTATAAACGAACGTGCCCGTTCCATTGATTGGCTACGAAAGTTGCAGTCTCCTAATTGGGAGAACAGCACCGATCATCCTGTTTTGGGAACCTTAACAGCGGCTGACATGTTTGCCGCGTGGGTGCATCATGATCACCTGCATATTCGTCAGTTAAATGAAATTTTGCGCGCTTGGGCCGCTAAAGAGCTTGATGGCCAACAGTTTGACTATGCTGGAAAGTGGTAGTTGATTCAATAGTCGATTAGGCGGAGGACCCAACTTGGAGCGCCCCGCACTGGAGTGAAAAATGGAAATTAAAGTTCAGCAGGGTGATATTCGTGGTTCAGCAGCAGATGCCATCATCATTAATTTGTTTGCAGACGTAGACAAACCGGCCGGAGGGACCGGCGCCGTTGATAGTGCCCTTGATGGGGCGATTCAAGAGGTCTTAGATGCTGGTGACATCAGCGGAAAATTAGGAGAAACCCTTGTCCTGTATCCAAGGGGCGTTATTCCAGCAAAGCGGGTTGTTTTGGTTGGGCTCGGAGAGCGAGACACGTTAAGTCTAGAAGCTGTCAGAGAAGCGGCCGGAGCTGCCATCAAA
>JAHDEB010000010.1:0-61453 GCA_020629055.1 Chloroflexota bacterium | reverse complement strand
TCGTAACCTTGTAAACCAACCAAGTAATGTTGCCACGCCAACAGGGATAGCCCAATCGGCAACTAAAATGTGCTCGCGAGTTGGGATATCGGCAAAGGCCCATGATGAAAAATGGATGCGAGAGCAAAAAATGGAGCTACTTCTTGCAGTGACTCAAGGGGCGCGGGAGCAGGCCAAGTTTATTGTGATGGAGCACCGGCCGCCAAATGCGTCTAATAGGAAGCCCATTGTGCTTGTCGGTAAAGGGGTTGCATTTGATACTGGCGGGTATTCGCTTAAACCATCCGCAAGTATGGTCGGCATGCAGGGAGATATGGGTGGCGCGGCCGCTGTGATCGGTGCCATGAACGCGATCGGCCGCTTAAATCTTCCCATTTATGTGGTAGGCATTGTCCCAACGGTTGAAAATGTTGTTAGCGCGACCGCTTATAAACCCAATGATGTCTTTGTTGCTAAAAATGGTGTCAGTGTTGAAATCATTAGCACAGATGCAGAAGGACGCTTGATTTTGGCTGATGCATTGTGCTACGCGGACACACTTGATCCTCAAGCTGTGATCGATCTTGCCACTTTAACCGGTGGTAAAATGGTTGCTTTGGGCGAGCGAACCCAAGCCCTATTCGCCACTGACGATGAGTTGTGTGCGGATTTGTTGCGGGCTGGAGATAAATCTGGCGAACCGATGTGGCGAATGCCGCTTGATAAAGCATACGATCGCCAGCTAAAAAGCCTGTCAGCCGATATCAAGAACACCGGCGGCCGGATGGCTAGCAGCGTCACGGCCGCTCGTTTCTTGGCCCATTTTGTAGGGGATTGGCCTTGGGCCCACATCGACATCGCAGGGGCAGAGACCTTTTCAAATAAGCCTGAGGAGACCAACCGGAGTTATCTGACCAAAGGTGGAACCGGTGTAATGGTTCGTAGTTTGGTCGAGTACCTTCGAAGTTTATAGGCAGTACAGGAAGATGATGGCTTAGAGCTTTATTATCTGGGCCATTGTCACCTGAGGCGCTTGACGCAACGCGTCGATCACGGCCGAGGGTGGATCTCCATCTAAGTTGATAAATGCAAGGGCATCTTCCATCGGCCCAGATCGCCCCAGGCGCCACTCTGCGATATTAACCCCATACGTTGCCAACAAAGTTGCGACTTGACCAATCACCCCTGGAACGTCTTTGTTGGCCATCACCAATATTGTCCCTTCCGGCTTTGCTTCGATCCGAAAGCTATCGATCTGCACAATACGAGGCTCTCTGCTGCCAAATAGAACGCCAGCGATCGATCTCTTTCCGATCTGGCCCTCATCATCCCGCCACTGAACGCGGCAGGTGATTAAGTTTGAATAATCAGCTTCCCCGATCCCATACTCTTGAGAAATGTGAACACCATTTTCCTTGGCAATAAAGGGGGCATTAATATGGTTTATCGCTTGCTTTAAATCGTACCCTTTCAGCAATCCAGAGAGAAGGCCGGCAGCCATCGGGCGCACCATTGAACGCATCGCTTCACCAGAAACCTCAATTTCCACACGTTCTATTTTTTCTGAAGCCAGTTGAAATTGTAAGGCGCCAATCCGTTCAGCGAGTTGCACATAGGCCTGAACGAGTGCCACATCAGCTTCGGCCGGCCAAGCCATGTTTACGGTGTTGCGATATGCTGTCCCGCGCAACGCCGCTAGGGTGTTTTCTACGATCTCTACAGAAACGGCCGCAATTGCATCTTCAGACTGTGTCGCCAGGCTTGGCGTATTGATAGCTCCCTCTAATCCCAGAAGAGGGTTTTCGGCCAATGATTCCCCGAAGGGGCCATCCATTGCAGCACCAGCTAGTTTCCCAGCACGTAGTGCGTCTGCAACAGCTTGCGGATCAATTAATCTTGCAGAAGAAATATTGATAAGCACTAAGCCATCTTTGGTTTTGCTTAATGTTTCAGCATTAATCAGCTCGATCGTCTCCTCAGAAACAACCGTATGTAGCGTAATAATGTCTGAATCTCTTAGCAAATCGTCTAAATCAACTAGGGTAACACCTAATTCGCGGCCAACTAGCTCTGAAACATATGGGTCAACGGCGATAACTTGCATATCAAATGCTTGAGCGCGAGCAGCAACCAGTCGGCCGATTGCGCCAAGGCCGACAATCCCAAGCGTTTTCCCCTGCAGGTCAATTCCATGCAGTCGTTTTGATAGATGTTCACCGGCCGCCATTGCCAGGTTGGCTTGTGGGATTCGGCGACAGCTGGCCAACATCAGCGCAAGGGTGTGTTCCGCCGCAGACACCGCATTGGCCTGTGGCGTATTGATCACAATAATCCCTTGTCGGGTGGCCGCATTTAAGTCGATGTTTCGGACCCGAATGCCAGTTCGGCCGATAACGCGCAACTTCTTTGCCGCTTGAATGATTTTTTCTGTGACTTGCATACTCCCATCAACAATGATGGCATCTATGTCTGACACCGCCTGCAGCAAAAGTTCCTCATCAGCACTTTTGAGAATCTGAAAATCAATTTCATTGTCTGCTTCTAGAAGATGGACACCGGCGTCCCCTAACTCATTAACAATCAGGATTTTTTTCATATTAAATTTGGTTCTGAATCGCTTGATTAAATTTTCTCTCTAACTCTTTATCTTTGAAACTAAAAGCGCCTTCTTGAACAAGCGCAGCTGCCCTGCAAGCGACATCTTCATGGATTGTGTCATTAAAAGCTGCAAGGTTGGCCGGGCCGACGGCCAAGGTCAGCAGGGGGGCTAAGCTTTCTGAATGCAAAAAGACCGGTGCATTGGCAAGGACTTTTTCTCGGGCGATAACACCACCATACCCAACGAATAGGTCAACCCTGCGCCCCGCCATCATGTCTGAGGATCCATCCCCGATAAGTAGCGATCGGCCGTCCGGCCGCGTGGCAAGCAGTTGATCGACAATATCCGCTTTGCCATCGGTTACGGTTAGCGCCCCTTCCTCAAAGGTTTTATAACGTATAGATCTGCCATCGCTTTGTTGCCACCATTCCCCACTCAGGCTGTCGTACTGAACATCAACCGCTCGAATGTTGTCTGGCGAGATGCCTAGTGAAATGGCAAATTCTTTGACAGGTTCTAAAAGGCCGCCAGAAATAACAAACGGTTCTACACCATAAAATTTTAAAGCAGATATAACAGCGGCCGCATCTTCGACAATCGTCTTTTTGTAGGCATTTTTTATTTGGTGAACTTGATGACGCGTAGGCCTTACCGCCTTTAGCCTTTTTCCGTAAACTTCCCCTAAATCGAGGTCTCCATTCATTGCAGCGTTGGTTAATACCTCAACGCGCCATTTTTTATCGGCCGATTCGGCTAAGACATCGATTCCCTCAATTGTGCTTAGGGTTGAATCGCAGTCAAAAAAAACGTATTGAAATCCGGGCCATCTCATAAATTATTTCTCATGTTGCTTCTAATTGGCTTATTGCCGAGTAATAAAAATGGCGGGATGTAATGGGTGGTTAGTGCCAATTGTACCCGCCTTGACGTATTTCTCTAGGATTCTGAATAATCGATAGAGAAAAGACGAAATCAGTGGTGAATCTTCTGATCTTGACTAAACTCAGCAAAACTATTTTACCGTACTTAGGAAACCTGTAATGAATTATCCGATTTTTGATGGACACAATGACACGATTTTGAGCCTGCACATGCAAAAAGATGAAAATAAGCGCACTTTTTTCGACAAGTCAGAGAAGGGGCATATTGACTTACCTAGGGCTCGGGAAGGGGGGCTAGTCGGTGGCTTTTTTGCCCATTTTATCCCCAATCCGCCTAAAAAAGATGCCAATCAAATGTCCTCAGACAATTTCCCAGGGGCGAAGAGTGATTCGGCCGACGGGGCTTATGAAATGCCAAAGGCTGTGGGGCTGCCATACGAGTACGCGACACGCTATGCCATGTCAATGGCCAAGCGCATGCTGAAAATAGAGACAGATTCAGGAGGGGAGGTCAAGCTTGTTCGAACTGTTGCTGAAATTGAAAGCTGCATAAAGAACAATGTGTTGGCCATGATCTACCATTTTGAAGGTGCAGAGATGATCGATGAGGATCTCAATGCGCTTTACTTGTTTTATCAGGCTGGATTACGTTCATTAGGCCCAGTATGGAGCAGGGACAATATTTTTGGTCACGGTGTTCCATTTAAATTTCCATCAACGCCAGATGTAGGTCCCGGGCTGACAGACGCAGGCAAGCGTCTTTTACGCGCTTGCAATGAATTGGGGATTCTTTTCGATTTGTCCCATTTAAATGAAAAAGGGTTTTGGGACGTGGAATCCTTGTCCAATGCACCCTTAGTGGCTACACACTCAAATGCTCATGCTTTATGCCAGTCTGCCCGCAATCTAACGGATAAACAATTAGACGCGATTCAAGCAACAAATGGGGTGGTGGGGCTAAATTATCATGTCGGGTTTTTGCGTGAAGATGGCAAGATTGTGCGAGACACATCGTTAGGTGAGATTGTGCGCCACGGGCTTTACATCGCAGATCGAATCGGAACAGATCACATCGCGCTGGGGTCTGATTTCGATGGGGCGGTTATGCCGGCCGATTTAAAGGACGCGGCCGGGTTGCCGAATTTAGTTGAGGCATTGTCAGTGGCAGGCTTTACACACGATGATTTGCAAAAGATTACCCATCAAAATTGGTTGCGGGTTTTATCAGATACATGGAGTTGATCGGCTTGCTCCTCAGGTGATGTGTTAGTCTGAGCTTTGTGACTCGATTGGAAGTGACACCGTAAAAGTTGTGCCGATCCCATAGTTGCTTGTTACGTTTATATCGCCATCAAGCAACATGCATAGTTTCTTGCTAATTGCCATGCCCAGACCGGTCCCTTCATATTCTTTTGTGCTCGAACTATCCGCTTGGGCAAACTGATCGAACACTTTAGGTAAAAACTCCGGCTTAATACCAATTCCAGTGTCTGTTACTTTAAAATAAACATGTTCAGTATCTGAGTCAACTTCTAGCGTCACAACCCCCTGAGTTGTGAATTTAGCTGCATTTCCAATTAGATTTAGGAGGATTTGCCGAATCCTAGATTCATCGCTGAAAAATGCATCGACAACGGCATTGTTATCTACTAACAATAGGTTGTTATTCTTTTCCACGTTTAACCTTGTAAGGGCAACAACCTCATCAAGTAGCTTAGAAATCACAATGTCAGATTTATGAATCTTAAGTTTGTCAGATTCAATTTTAGATAAGTCTAAAATGACGTTAATCAGACTAAGAAGGTGTTTGCCAGCGCCTTCAATGCGGGTAGCATCGCCTAGAATGCGCTCGTCTACGGCCTCCTCAGCTTGCTCTCTAATTAATTCACTATACCCAATAATCGCATTTAATGGGGTGCGTAATTCGTGACTCATATTCGTAAGAAAAAGGCTTTTGGCGAGGTTTGCCTCTTCTGCTCGGGCTTTCTCAGCAGAAAGCTCTGCTGTGCGTGACTCAACTAGCTCCTCAAGATGACTCTGGTAATTTTTTAGCTCTCTCTGACTAATTTCGAGCTTCTGAGCCTGTTGGTCAAGTTTGTCTGCCCGTGTAACGAGCCGGATAAGTGTGACTTTTAAAAAAGTTGTCGCCATGATGATAGCGGTCAGGTAGATTAAAAGATTTGAAATTGAAGGGGGCCTACGGGTAATGCGCCAATAGTTGGCTGTGTAGTAACTCGCACAAATCGCTAGGATCGAAATAACACACGCTGCCATCAGCCCTCGTTGCCCTAAAAACGCAGCGGAAACGATCAGAATTACAAAAATAAAGACAAATACAGGGTCAAAAAAGCTCCTTCCATTAAATGTAGCACTCAACCAGATGGCGATATTTCCAAAAAGACACGCTGTCAGCAGGGATGCATTAACAAACCCTCTTTTACTTAAGGTTAAGATGAAGGTCAGCAGTATGGCTATCGAAAAGTCAATGAAGGGTGGGGAAGGGGCAGGGCCTCGAAAAGAGATGAAATTTGTTTCAGCAAAAGAAGGCCAGTAGAGAGCGAGTAATCGGCCGAACCCAATTGTTATCGAAAGCGCGATACCTGCCATGATTGCAAAATTCAAGTAAGGCAAAATCGCTTCGAGCTCGTCATTTATTTTGTTTGGCTTACGAAAATCGGCTAAGGGTGTCATTTAAACCCAACTATACTATTAAAGCGAGCTAAGTCGCACCGCCATAGGTCTCACTCAGCAAGAAACATGCGTGAAATTTGATTTGCATTATTAATGCACATAATTTATACTTATGTGCATTAATAAATATTTTTTGCGATAAATCATATGAAAAACAACAATCAGCAGCTGCAACAAATTTTCAACAAGAACGAACTGGCAAATGCAGATGAGCTTGCGGCCGCTTTGAAAATAAGTGAGCTAGCAGACCGCGCGACCGCTTATTCCGCATTTCGTGATTACCAAGAATTAAAAAGCGCTGCCACCTTAAACGCTCATAGACTGGACCTAGCAAAGTTTGCAGAATTCATTAACACGATCTATTCGAGATCAGCAGTGGCTGACGAAGTGGACACAGTCAGCTGGCGATTGAATAGCGATCAGTTGTATAACACCCCCGAGTCTTGGGCCGTTGTCTCTCACGGTCTGATCAAACTCTTCAAAAAAGAAATGGCTGACCAAGGGTACGCACTCACATCAATCAATCGAGCGCTGTCTACTATCCGAAAATATGCAAGTCTGGCGATGGATGCAGGCGTGATTGACCCCATCGCACTTGCACAGATAAAGAATGTGACAGGATACCGACATTCAGAAGCCAAAAACGTAGATGAAAAACGATCAAAAACCCGTATCGGCCGGAAAAAAGAAGAAGCGGTACCAATCCCACTGCACGTTGTAAGTGAGCTCAAATCCAGCGAAACTTACCCTAATACAGCTGCTGGTCGACGTGATAGATTAACCTTATGCTTGTTTTTGGATCACGGATTACGAGCAAGTGAGGTCGCGGGTCTTAAAATCGAAAACGTCGATTTGGAAACTCAAACCCTGACCGTTTATCGCAAAAAAACCAATACCACAGATTTAATCTACATGACAGAGGACACATGGGATGCAATCACCCTTTATTTTGAAAATGACGCACTCCCCCACCCTGCTGACCCGCTACTCCTTGTCTCGAACAAGTCAGGGCGCCTAAGCCCTAAGCCGCTCACACGAATCACAGCCAGCCGCCTCATGAATCGTTATGGGAAATTTATGGCAGAAAAACACGGATTGCCCCATTTATCCAAGCTTTCGGCTCATGACGGCCGTCATCAATGGGCAACGGACGCCTTAGAAGCTGGGACGCCACTAAATGACCTACAGCAGGCCGGCGGCTGGAAATCGCCCGCTATGCCGCTAAGGTATGCAAACAAATCTAAAATTGCGAATAAAGGGGTTAAGCTTAATCGGTAAGCTTAAACCAGCGGAGTGCAGGCCGCTCTCCTGCAGGATACGCCACACTGCAAATGTAGTCCTCAGCGGCCCAAAATGACAGCAGGTTCCATTCTGGAACTGAAATTTGTGGATTATTCAAACTGTTATCCAGTTGGACTGAAAATCCCTTAAGGGGTAGTGCAAGCCCTTTTCCGATCGCTTTAAGGTATGCCTCTTTACGAGTCCAGCCGGAAAGAAAAGGAGTCAGACGATCATTTGAGGGATAAACGTTTAATTCTGCACATTCTTCATCGGTAAAGACTGTTTTAGCCAAGCTGTCGATCTCCCACATGTGCCTATCCCGAAATTCAATATCAACCCCAACCCCACTTAGCTTAGTGACCGCTACCAACGCCATCTCGTCGCTGTTTGACAGATTAAAGGAGAGGTTATAGGAAGGATCTAGGGCTGGTTTACCAAATTCACCATATTCAAACTGGATTTGTTTCGCCTCATCCCCCGTGTATCCTGCCAAAATACTTCTTAAAGCGGCTCGCCCCACTAAATATTGACGACGATGGCGATCAAAACGGAATCTGGAGGCTCTCTCTAGCTCATCTGCCGCAAAATCTGAATCATCGGGCCGTGGAAATTCGTAGTCGGCCGGATTTAGGTCGATCAACCATATATCAATCGTGCGTTTAGGTATCGCAAGCCCGCCCTTCTTACTAACCGGCTGCCAATTCGGGATTATCATTAGCCTACCGTCTGGCCGGATAGTTTTGAGATCCCGAGCTTCAACTGATTAAGAAGCTCAAGCACTGCCGGCTCTTCTATGATTGTAAAGTGATCGCCAGGAACCTCGCGAACCGTCAGATTAGTTAACACATCTTTCCAGCCACGCTCGAAGCCCGCGTGAGCAAACATGTGCCAAATTTCCTTTGCACACAGCAGCAATACCTCACCTTCAAACGGAACTAGCTTTGGATACTGCTCGAGTAACTTGGCGAACTGGTCTGTCATGAAATCATCTCGCAGCTCGATCGGCAGCGGTGTTCCATTTTCCATCATCTCATCAAGCTCTTCTCTGGTATATTCCTTTTTAAAGTTGCTGGCTACTCGTTTTTGGGCAACATTTTTAACGTAATCCACCGGATTAGTCGCGAGCAAATGAACTCGATCCTTCATTGTGTAGTTTCTCGGCTGCACGTGCGGATGAAACGTATCGAGCATGATGACAGGTGGCAAATCAAACCCCATTGATTGCAATTGAATCGCCATTTCAAGAGCCACCACTCCCCCACCAGAGTACCCCCCTAAGATCCATGGCCCATTTGGGTTGACCCGTAGAAGTTCTTTTAGATAATCAGCCGCCATTTCCACAATCGACTCATGCGGCGCTGTAATTCCATCAACGCCTCTTGCTTGGAACGCAAAGAACGAATAATCCTTTAGATGTTTTTTCCATTTCTGGAAAAATAGAACATTCCCCCCTGCCCCGTGAACACAGTAGAAAGGAATTTTCGAGCTGGCACCTTGATTGATTTCAACAAGATACTCAAAATCGCTTAGCTTGCCATTGGATAGCTCTGTTGGGATGTCTGTATTGGCAGAAATTCCCTTGTCGAGGTCAGGTAAGTCCTGACTCCGAATGACATCGGCCAACGATGCGATTGTGGAACTAACAAACAATTGAGACAAGGACATATTAGCGCCAAATTCATCCCGAATGCGGCCGAACATCTGAACCGCCATTATCGATTGTCCGCCTAAATCAAAAAAGTCATCAAAAATGCTCACCTTCTGGACTGATAAGACTTGTTTCCATATCGCAGCCAACTTTTCCTCAACATCATCACTTGGGGGTGTATAGGGTAATTCCGTGCGATAAATGTCAAGTGTCGGTTCTGGTAATTGATTGCGGTCAAGCTTGCCGTTAGGTGTTCGAGGAACTTTTGGCAAATTAACAAAGCGTGTTGGAATCATGTAGGTTGGCAAAGTCTTGCTTAAAAATAACCTAAGATCAGAGATCTCCGGTGATACTTTGACATCATCAACTAGTTTGAACCAAGCAACCAATTCATTTTCCCAAGCACCTACAATTGCTTCTTGTATTGCCACATGATCGGCAAGCGCAAGTTCAACTTCGGCCGGCTCCATTCGGACACCACGAATTTTTAATTGGAAGTCGGAGCGCCCCATATATTCGATCTGGCCATCTGAATTAAACCGAGCGACATCACCAGTTTTAAACACAATTGAATCAGGTTCAAACGGATTGTCTAAAAACCGCTCCTTTGTTAATTCCGGCTGGTTATGGTAACCGAGCGCAACCCCAGGGCCCGAAACATACAGTTCCCCCGGCACGCCGATTGGGACCGGCTCCATTAATTCGTCCAATATATAAACTTTAATATTGTCGATCGGTTTCCCGATATACATTTGATCTGGTGTTGGATATTGGCTTGTGTCTAAACAAGTTACATCTGCAGCGACTTCAGAAGATCCATAGATGTTTAACAACCTCACGTATGGATGAGCGGTCAATAATTCATTGTAGAGCTTGACACTCAGCGCTTCCCCACTGGTTGTCCACATTTGTAGTTTTGGCAGCCTTTTACCTAAATTTGGCTCATAGTCTAGCATCGCCTGTAAAATGGAAGGGACCAACACGATACGCGTCACGCTATGGTCTGCCAAAAATGGGATGAAGACTTCTGGATCTGCCACAGTTTCATCTGGAGCAATAACCAGCTTGATACCTTTTAGTAGAGGGCCAAATATTTCCCAAATCGAATCAACAAAGTTTAAAGTTGTTTTTTGAACACACACCTCGCCAGATGTAAAAGGATATTTATTCCACATCCAACTAAAGCGGTTAATCGTGCCTTTGTGATGCCCAACCACACCCTTAGGCTGTCCTGTTGAGCCTGAGGTGTACAGAACGTAAAGTGGGCTATTTGAGTTTATTTCTGTTGGGACATTTTTGTCTGAACATTGTTCGATCTCATTTGCGGCCGACTGTAAGTCGATGACTGGCACGCTGGCGCTCTCAAAAATCGTTAGATCGATTTGATTCAAAATGATAGCATCAGGTTTTGCATCATCAATAATATACTTGAGCCGATCTGCGGGGTACTCGGGGTCTAGCGGCAACCAAGCCCCTCCCGCCTTGACAATGGCCAAAACCGCAACAATCGCTTCTGCTGAACGTGGAATTGAAATACCAACAAGCGAGTCCTTTCCAATCCCAAGATCTTTTAAATAGTGAGCCAACTGATTTGCCTTCTGGTTCAGCTCCCGCCACGTAAAACTCAAATCGTTCTTAGGATCATGGATTGCAACACGCTCACCAGACCGACGTACTTGAAGCTCAAATAGCTCATTCAATAACGCCTCATGGGCATACGGGAAGTCAGTTCGATTCCATTCGTAAACAACTTGATTGCGCTCATCTGGCAACATCAGTGGAAGCTCGGCGATCTTAACCGAAGGCATTCGGACTATTCCATTGAGAAGCGTAACAAAGTGCGCAATCATGCGACGCACAGACATGATGTCAAACAGATGAGAGTTGTACTCTACCTGTCCAATAACATGATCTCCCTCTTCCCACATCTCAAAAAACAGATCTAGTCGCGAATTCTCCATCGCAAAGTGGTTTAAAAAGCGGGTCTCTAATCCATTTATCTCTGGCCACTCAAGCTGGTTGTTTTGCAGAGCAAACATTACTTGATAGAGCGGGTTCCACGACGAGCTTCTTTCTGGTTGCAGATGATCAACAACCATTTCGAATGGAACATCTTGATTATCGAACCCTTCTAGGGTTATTTGACGGACCTTTTTGAGATAGCTCAAGAATGATTCATTCAGGTCAATTTTGCTACGTAGGGCCAATGTATTGGCAAAGAAGCCAACTATTTTTTCAAACTCTTCTTGCGGCCGATTGGCGATCGGTGTACCAACAACGATGTCATCTTGCCGACTGTAACGTGACATCAAAATATAGAATGCAGAGAGAAAAACCATGAACGGTGTCACATTTTCACGTTTGGCAAGCTGGTAAATTCCGGCCGAAATATCCTGATTAACTCTGAAGTTGATAATGCCGCCAGCTACGCTTGCTTCGGCCATGCGCGGCCTATCAGTAGGTAAGTTGATGAGTGCCGGAGCCCCCTCTAAATGGCCTTTCCAAAATTTAAGCCTGTCATTTTCGGCCGACAGCATCCCAAGCTGCTCTTTTTGCCATACAGCATAATCGACAAATTGAATCTTTAAAGGTTCTGCCGTTGGCATTAGCCCCGACAAAAACGATTTATATGCGTCGGCAAGCTCTTGCATCACCACGCCCAAGGACCACCCATCCGCGATAATATGGTGGAAATTTAAAACAAGATGGCTGCGATTTGGCTCTAACTTGATTAAGGCGACCCGAAAAAGCGGAGCTGAAGAAAGGTCAAAAGGGCTATGCAGAAAATCTCGTAAACGCTGCCCCCAAATATATTCCCTATCCATCGAGGGGATATCAGTTAAATCAACTTCGTCATATGGAATTTCCACATCACGTAAAATGATCGGGTGTGGAATATTATTATGTTCAGAAAATTGTGTCCGCAGAGACTCATGACGTTTTACAAGCCATCTGAGCGAGTCAAGGATAATCTCCGCACGTATTTCCCCTATGAATTCAATTCCAAACGGGATATGGTAGCTCGCTGTATCTGGATTTAGCTTTTCTAAAAACCAAATGCCCTCTTGAGAGTATGACAAGGGCAGCATCGTCATATCATCACGGGCAACAGTCTCTATCTTACCTTCTCCAAAGGCAAGCGAAACAGCAGGTCCGCGAAAATAATCGATCAACTCTTCTTTGCGATCAACCAATTCGCCACGGAGACGCTCGTTGATCGCCCCCTTTGGTGCGCTAATATGCAGATTACCGTCTTTGACCCCTATTCTTATATTCAGCCTATTTAGCTCTTCAATAAGGGTCTCTAAATTTTTCTCAGTTTTATGCATTGAAAACACATATTTCCTTTCCTAAAATTTACTTCTAGCTATAAAAGCGAGTATGCAAAGATGTGCCAAATCGTTGGACCTTTGCATGGTAATCTGACGCAAACAGAAACACAACAAAAAAGTCTGTCTCATTAAATAACAAACTCTTCGCGGTCATCCCCTTCTCCCGACTTAGAATCACCTTCTGTGCGATTTAAGGCTGAGACAACCTGAGCAGGTAGCGCGCTTGGATCGATATGAGATGCAAGCGATGCAATCGTCGGAGAATCGAAGAAGGTAAGCAATGTAACACTGCCTGTTCCATTTTTCTTCAAACGATTGATCACACGGGTTGCCAAGAGTGAATGACCGCCAAGTTCAAAGAAGTCGTCCTGAGAACCTATCTGCTGAATGTCTAATTTTAGTACTTCGGCCCACAAAAGTGCCAAATACTTTTCTGCAACATTACTAGGTGGCTGATAATTTGATTCAAGGCTTTCTCGGTCTTGTTCAGGATTTGGCAGCGCTTTTCGATCAATTTTACCATTTGGAGTTAATGGGAATTGATCCAAGCGCATCCAGCCAGATGGCACCATGTAGTATGGAAGTTTTTCGCTAACTAAGGTTCGCAGCTCACTTGTCTCGGCAACTTCAGTCGATTCTGCTTGAATTGTATAGGCAAAGATTCGTTTGTCACCAGTTTCGTCTTCTCGGGCGATTACAATTGCATCCGCAACAGAAGGGTGTTGCAAGAGTGCTGCTTCGATCTCACCTAGTTCGATACGAAAACCACGAATTTTCACTTGATTGTCAAGCCTGCCGAGACAAACCAATGAACCATCTTCGCTAAACTTAGCGATATCACCTGTTTGGTAAAGCTTACCTTCCCCAAATGGGTTATCGACAAAACGCTCAGCCGTTAGTTCCGGCCGGTTATGATAGCCTAATGCTAATCCATCCCCACCGATAAACAGCTCCCCTTCAACGCCAATAGGCACAGGCCGCATGAGCTTGTTTAAAATATAAACTTGCGTATTCGCAATCGGCCGGCCGATTGAAACCGGCCCGTTGCCCGGCACGACACGGGCAACGGTTGACCAGATTGTTGTTTCGGTTGGACCATACATGTTCCAAAGTTCGGCCGAACGCTCTAACAAACCATTGGCCAAACTGCGCGACAGGGATTCGCCACCGCATAATATTTTTAACCCGGCTTTGCCATCCCAGCCTGAATCGATCAGCAGTTTCCATGTTGCTGGGGTTGCTTGGATCATAGTCGCATCCATGCTTTCAAGTAAATTGGCCAAACGCTCACCATCGGTCGAGTCTTCAGGCCTTGCGATCGCTAATCTAGCCCCTACTGTCAATGGCAAGTAGATTTCTAGTCCCGCGATATCAAATGACAGCGTCGTTACGCTAAGCATGATGTCATCCGCTTTGATCCCCGGCCGGGATTGCATCGCATACAGGAAGTTAGTCAAAGCACGATGTGGAATCTTGACCCCTTTTGGCAATCCTGATGATCCCGAGGTGTAAATCATATACGCAACACCATCTGGCTCGGCTTGATTGCTGATTGGCGCATTAGATTCTTCGCTCAGCAATGCTTCTGCCTTGTCCAATACGATCGTTTGAACAGATTCAGGTAATTGAGCGGTAAACGAAGATTGTGTCACCACTATCGGCATACCTGAATCCTCGATCATGTACTGAATGCGATCAGCTGGGTAATCAGGGTCTAGTGGAACATAAGCTGCACCAGAACGCATAATAGCCATTGCGGCCACAACCATATCGATAGAACGCTCCAAGCAGAGGCCGATCAATGAGCCCTTCTCTACCCCTACCGATTGGAAATAACGAGCCAGCAGTGCGACTCGCTGATCAACATCACGATAAGTGAAAGTTTTATCTTGGTCTATAATCGCTGGCTTGAACGGCGCTTGCCCCGCTTGCCGCGAGAAAATATCGGGCAAAGTAAGGTCTGCCGGATATAATTTTTTCGTTTGGTTCCATGCGATGAGAGTATCGTCTAAGCCTGTGTCTTTATAGAAATCAAGCTGCCCGATCGAAACATCTGCATCTTGAACAATGCTGTGCAGCATGAGCGAGAAGCTGTCTAACCAGCCTGAAATCGTCTCACGTTTAAATAGATCAACGTTGTAATCGCAATCCGCCTTTAGCGTGTTGTCTTCATCGTATAAGTTTAGGAACATGTCCCAATTCGATGACTGTTTTGGGATTTCTCGAATAACCTGCTGAAGCCCTTCAAAATCATCTTCAGGCACCTTGCGATCCAAATTGAAAACAACTTCAACTAGAGGGGATCTAGAAGCGTCTCGTGGCACGTTCAGTGTTTGCAGCAACTGGCCAAATGTAAACGGTTGGTTATCTTGACCGTCTAAAAAGCTATCTTTAACTTGGGATACAAAATCAGAAAACGATAGTTCTGAGGAAGGTGTAGAGCGGATGGGAAGAATATTTACCGCGTGCCCAACTAAATTGTCCAAACCGGCTTGAGCTTGCCCGGCCGTATGGATGCCAACAACCAAATCCTCGCTTCCTGAAAGGCGATGGAGCATCGACTTAAAGGCCGCCAGCATAATGACGAAAGTGCTTGTTCGGTGTGCCTTCGCCAAGTTCCGCACCCCTTCAACCAAATCACCTTGGAACTGGTAGTGGACAGATGATGCCCCGAAGGAGCGCGTCTTTGGACGTGGGAAATCGGCAGGTAGATCTAGGACTGACGGCAGTTGTGCAAAGCGATCTGTCCAGTAACTCAGAATCGCTTCGCCTTCACCATCAGAGGTAACCTCAGCCTCCCAATCTACATAATCACTAAACGTATCAGCTGCTTCTAATTGAACTGTCTGATTCCGAACCGCTGCGTTGTAAAGTTCGCGAATCTCGCTAATTACAACAACGGCCGACCAGCCATCATAAACAATATGATTCGCAACCCAAATCAATAAATGCTCTTGCTCTCCCATCTTAACGACAGAAGGTTTAACCAATGGCCCATTTGCTAAGTCAAAAGGATGAGCCATTAAGGTGTCTATGTGGGTCGCAAGGTTGATTTTCCCATCGCTGGGTGTGAGGTCAGAAATATCAATTAAAGGGACCTCAACCGCTTTACTTGAACTAACCTGTTGAAATTCTCCACTTTCATCAAAACGAGCGTGAAGCGCATCATGCCTCCGGATGACTTGGCCAATCGCTTTAATTAAAGCTTCCGAATCCAAATCACCGGTCAGCTGGATGCTAAACCCCTCGTTATATGAGGTCGCAGCGCGATCCCCAAGTTGTGAGGCCAGCCAAATTTCTTTTTGGGCCTCAGTCAGTGGAAAAGGGATTTGGCTATTTCCTCCTGTTGGAAGGAAGCCACCCTTTTGCAAATCGACAACAGTGTCTTTAAATGCTTGCTTAACAAACTCAATATCCTCATCGGTGTGCGCGATTGAGAAGAAGCAGTTTTGGGCAAACGTAAAGACATAAACGCCTTTTTCGAGAAGGCTATAGAAAATTAAGTCCGGATATGGATATTCAACTGGAACCTCTACACGGAACCAAGAGCTGTAGTGGTTGATCTTGATCGGGACGCCTTGTTCTTCGAAGAAAATGTTCATATCTTCTGCGAATTTTGTTGTCCGATTGTTCATCCACTCTTGCAGGTCATTTCCTTTTTCTAGCAAGAATGTACAAACCGCTTTGGCGGCCGCAAGCGCCAATGGATGACGCACAAACGTACCGGCAAAGAAAGTTAGATCAACTTCTGGGATCGATTCATCACCATACTGCCAGAATCCACCATCAATGGCATCCATATACGTGCTGGTTCCAGCAACGACGCCGATAGGAATTCCACCACCGATAATCTTTCCATAGCAGGAAATATCGGGCTGAACGTCATATATTTTTTGCATACCACCTTGGTTTACACGGAAACCGGTGATTACTTCATCGAAAACAAGAGCTGTGCCTGCTTCGGCCGTAATTTTCCGCAACTCTCTCACGAAGTCTTGCGGACGGTTTTCAGGATGGCGACTTTGAACAGTTTCAATGATAACGGCCGCAATCTCATCTTGATGCTCACGAATGAACTGCAAAGATGCTTCTGTACCGTAATCCAAGATTATCGCATTAGCGACTGAATCATCAGGGATACCTGGTGCAGCCGGAACTGTCATTAGGTCGCCCCGCATGACCTGCGGACGCGCAAGGACTTCATCGAATACCCCATGGTAATCCCCAGAGAAGTAGACGATTTTGTCACGGCCGGTGATGGTTCGTGACATACGCATCGCAGCCATGATCGCTTCGGACCCGGTATTACAGAACGAAACCCGCTCCATGCCGGTAATTTGGCGCACCATACGGGCAACTTCACCTGCCAAAGCTTGCTGAGGCCCGATTTCAATACCTTTGTCCAGCTGTTCACGAACAGCATCTGTTACAAAATCGGGTGAATGGCCTAAGAAACCAACGCCAAATCCCATCGTGATATCGACATATTCGTTTCCATCTACGTCCCATACGCGTGACCCTTTTGAACGCTCTGTAGCGATCTGATAAACGATCTCTTTCCAAGTTTGACGGAAACCGGCGACAGTTCGAGGGTCAGCCTGAACGCTGCGGTTCTCTTGAGCCAACTTTTTAGACGTAGGAGTTTTCGCCTGCAATCGGGTGACAAACTCATCAAGCCAAGCTTGTTGCGGTTCGGTTAGTTTTCCTTTTTGACCCTTTTTAATCGGTTTATAAGGACCAAAAGTTACTTTATTTACGGAGTCCCCTTCTTTTTTCTCTGGAGCTTTGGGCCATTTGCGCGCAACTTCAACGATTCGCTCAGCCGTTTGACCAACCGCGGCCGCAGTTGCCGCTGGGTTTTGCCCTTGATTGAACATTTGCATCTGCATTTGCATCATCTGCATCATCTGTTGCATCTGCATCATTTGCATAGCCATCGGGTTATCCATCAACGTTGCCGGATCTGGCATTTGGAAGTTTGGCATAGCGGGCATCGCAGCTGGCATTGCCCCCGCGGGAGGTGTGCTAACTGGTGGTGCTTCCTGAGCTGCATAAGCATCTTCTGGCAAAGCATCGGCACAATAAGCACTTAAATCATTAATGGTTGCGACATCTTCAAGCAATTTACGGAAACGGATATTGACTCCCATCTGTTTCCGTAAAGCTGAGCTCACCTGGGTAAGCGTAAGGCTGTCAAAACCAAGTTCCGGGAAGGATGCATCATATTCAGATGGCTGCACCTCAATTCCGGACAGGTCATTCAAAAGCTCTACAAGAGCCTTTGTGATATTTTCGTTTCGTCCCATAATCGGTTCCTTCGATGACGATTCAGTTATAGAGATTAACTGCTCTGATACCCCATCATCTACCGGGTGGTACCCGTTCGAATCTGGAGTTGTTGCTTGATTGTTCATCATCACCGATGATGGCAATGATGTCGTGGACGGCGAGGGGTTGCTCATGGCAGTCTGGCCGGCCGATTTCTGCATTGGTGCAGGTGGGTCAATCCAATACCGTTTGCGTTCAAATGGGTATGTTGGCAAAGGTAGTCGTCGGCGTTTTTCGCCGGAAAAATATTGGTCGAAATCTGGCTCTGCACCAGACATCCACAATTTACCCAGCCCTTCAAGGGTTGCTTCGAGGGCTGGCACTTGCTTGCTTGCATGTCCGAGAGAGTCCATGATAAAGAATGGACCATCATTATCGTTGCTAATATGCTGGCGCACTGCGGTAGACAAGTTTGTACCCGGGCCAACTTCTAAAAATATACGGTTTGGCTCTTCTAGTAAAAGCTGAGCTGCGGCACTAAAGCGGACCGCACCACGCAATTGGTTGGCCCAATATTTACCGGTCGTAATTTCATTTCCGATGAGCTCTTCACCCGTTAGCGTAGAGATTAAAGGAATAAATGGCTCATTGATCTCGGCCGTTTCAACCAGCGCTTCAAAAGGTTCTAAGATCGGATCCATCATGGCTGAATGGAACGCATGTGACGTATGCAGTTCGATTGTTTCATGTGCAGCTGCTTCCAACAGCCCTTTTAATGCGGAAATCGATTCATCTGGCCCAGAAACAATGGTGACTGCCGGCGCATTAATGGCCGCGATCGACGCCCCTTCAATTTGCTCAAGCAAAGGGTTAAGTTCCGATTCGCTCATGCGGACAGCGCACATGCTGCCGCTTGGCAGATCTTGCATCATTTTTGCCCGGCCGGCGATAATTTTTAGTGCGTCTTGTAAAGTAAATGCACCAGCGATGGTTGCTGCGACATATTCCCCAACACTATGCCCCACCATTAAGTCAGGCGTAATCCCCCAACTTTGCCACAAAAGCGCTTGAGCATACGAAACCATGAAAATGGCGGGTTGGGCAAGCCCTGTTTGCTTCAACTGATCGGCCGCGCTTTCATCGTCTGCATCTAAAGGATACAAAATATCCCGAATATCAAGATCGAGGTATTCGCTTAAGATTTCGGCACAATGATCAATCGCATCTTCAAAAACTGGTTCTGTGTCATACAGCTCGCGCCCCATTCCTACAAATTGCGCGCCCTGGCCAGGGAACATGAAGACGATTTCTGGCTCAGCAGAGCGTAGTTCGGCTGAAGCGCCCGCGCGTGGACTGCGCAGTTTTTCAATCGCGTCTTGAACGCTGTTTACCGACAAAATCCGGCGATGGGCCAGCTGAGTACGGCCGAAGGTCAATGTGTATGCCACGTCAGCGATATCAGCTTCAGGGTTATTTTCCAGCCAAGTGGCCAAGTTTTCAGATTGGGCCGCTAGTGCTTCGGCCGTTCTCGCAGAAAGTACCAAAAGCTGGGTAAAGCGAGATGGGGTCGTTTCTAACAACGCCGGAGCTTCTTCAAGAATCGCATGGGCGTTTGTCCCACCAACTCCAAATGAGCTGATACCGGCCCGACGTGGGGCTTCAAGATTTTTTGGCCATTCGGTCGGCTTGTTTGCTACATAGAAAGGGCTTGTTTCAAAATCAATTTCAGAATTCGGCTTATCGTAGTGCAGTGTGGGAGGAATTAACTCGTTTTGCAATGCTAAAACGGTTTTGATGACCCCAGCGATACCGGCAGCAGCATCTAAATGGCCGATGTTGCTCTTAACCGCACCCAAAGCGATCTTATTGTCATAGTCGGTACGGCCCGCATAAGCCCGATGCAATCCTGCAATTTCAATCGGGTCGCCTAGTGGTGTCGCCGTACCATGTGCTTCGATGTAGCTAATCGTATCTGGGTTAACATCAGCATTTATCATCGCTTGTTCAATGACTTCAGCTTGCCCGGCGATACTAGGAGCGGTGTAGCTCGCTTTGTAGGTTCCATCATTGTTTAGTGCGGTTCCTTTAATTACCGCTAAAACGTTATCTCCGTCTGCAACCGCTTGATCAAGTTTCTTGAGCAAAATACAGCCAAGCCCACTTGCAAACACGGTCCCCGATGCTTGATTATCAAAAGGACGACAGTGTCCATCGGCCGAGCGCATCCCCCCTTCCTGATAGAAGTATCCACGCTCTTGGGGCAAGAAGACAGCAACACCACCTGCTAAAGCCATGTCTGACTCACCAGCCAAGATACTGCGGCATGCTAAGCTAATTGAAACTAGGGACGTGGAACATGCTGTTTGCACATTGATGGCCGGTCCTTTTAGATCAAACAGATATGCTGTCCGAGTCGGCATATAATCCCGCTCGTTATTGATCATGTGCATGAAAGCTTCTGGAGCCTGCAAGCGGACAAAATCTTCAATTGTTTCACGATCTGGCAACAAGTTATAGAAAACATAGCTGTTCATAAAGCTGCCAGCAAACACACCGATCTTGCCATCAAAGCGGCCGGGGTCGTACCCTGCGTTTTCTAAAGTTTCCCAAGAAGTTTCAAACCATAATCTTTGTTGCGGATCTAAGGTGCGAGCTTCTACCGGTTTAATTCCGAAAAATGCTGCATCAAACATGTCTACACCGTCTAGCAAGCCGGTTGCAGGCACATAGGTTGAGTCCTTTTTGTACTCTTCGTAATGGATTTCTACATCACGCAGCTCTTCTTCGGTCAGATGGCGCAACCCTTCAACACCGTTGGCCAAATTGTTCCAGAACTCATCAAGATTGTTTGCACCTGGAAAGCGGCCGGCCATACCGATAATTGCGATATCGTCGGTTTCAACTTCTTTTGGCTCGTTATCTTCTAGCTCAATCAATTGATCTAGTTCAGGGTCAAGCAGGCTGGGGATTTCAAGGCTGTCAGTTACTACTGGGGCCGATACAACACCCATAATTTCTTGAGGCTCCGCTTCGATTTCGACTTCAATGGGAGCAATATCGACTAGATCAGTTGAGTCTACAAGCTCAGTTTCTTCTGAACTTTGATCGACTTGCTCAGGCTCATCGTTTTCTACTTCTACGTCTAATTCAGGCTGTTGATCTGGCTCTAAAGAAACCTCTTCACCTTCAGAATCTTCTTGAATTGCATCAGCTGCTTCGGTTTCAGGTGCGATCTCTGCGACCTCTTCAGTTAAATCAATTTCTGTGGTATCCGCTTCATCGTCACCCTCAACTGCTGAATCTTCTTCAGCCACTTGATCTTTAGCCTTCATCATTGATTCCATTTCATCGAAGGCTGCGAGTTCGGCATCGATATCAAATTCAACCGATTCTACAGTTTCGGCCGACATAGATACTTGTGCTTCAACCTCGTCTTCTTCAGCATTGATTGCGACCTCTTCTAATTGGTCATCTGAACCAGAATCTTCAACCGCTTCATCTTCTGTCGCCGGTTCATTTGATTTTAAAACAACAGGTTCCTGTTGATCATCGGCGCCAGCATCTGAAATATCTGCAGATGTAATGGCTTCTAGCTCATCAAATGGATCTATGATTTCACTTACTACTGGCTCTTCATCCGCAAGTTGTATCTCATCTGTTTCTTCAGCTAGGTCAGCAACAGGATCAGTCCCTGATTCAATATCCTCATCTGCGCTAGCGACAGGGTCAACTAACTCACTGTTTTCTAGCATTGCCTCTTCTTCAAGATCAAGAAGTTCTTTATCGGTCTCGGTCATTTCAGTTAAATTGTTTTCGAAATCTTCCTCAGTTAGTGAGGGGGGTGTGGTTTGATCGGCTACAAGCTCGACAGGGTCAAAATCAGCCTCTGTTAGACCAGATTCTGACTCGACTTTTTCTGTTTCCGCCTCACGTGATGGTGCGTCAAAGTCGATACTAAAAGAGTTCCCCATGTCTTCTTCTGATCGAATTGGTTCAATCGGATGTGCGTCTACAGAATCAGACAAATCCAAGGCAAATAACTCGCCTAAATCAGTTTCTTCTTTCTTTGGCTCAAATATTTGAATCGGTTCTTCTGTATACTGATTGGCTTTTTCTGGTTTTGGGCCATCAATTATGGCTTGAACCGGCTCGACTGCAGCAGGGGCCGGCTCTTCCTCACTCATCATGATGATTTCAAAGCCGTCATCTTCTTTTGCCTTTGCTTCAACTTCCTCAATTTCAGCTGGCTCATCAGCCTCAGGCAAAGCTTCATCTACCTCCACCTTTTCTGCCACATCTACTATTTCTTCAGCTTCATCCGTTTCAGGTGGTGCCTCTTGTGTATCACTGGCTTCTTGCAGCAGTTCCTCAATTTGTTGTGACAGGAGGCGTATGGTCCTGTTTGAATAGAGATCAGAAACGCCAAGATTGACACCAAATGTGTTTTTCAATTGGGCAAGCGTCCGTACAACTAGGATTGAATCTCCACCGAGGTCAAAGAAATTGTCATGAACACCGGTTTTGTCGATGTTTAATACACTTTGCCATGTCGATGCGATTTTCTTTTCTGTATCTGATTTTGGCGCTACAAATGGGTTCTCAAGCTCTGGGCGTTGGCCGTCTGGCTCTGGCAACAAGGCTCGATTAACTTTTCCATTATCTGTAAGCGGGAATTGGTCTAAAAAGAGCCAGGCGGTAGGGACCATGTAATCGACTAAATGGGTACTCGCATATTTCCGCAGTTCTGAAACGGTTAGGACAGAATCTTTCTCAAGCACCACATATGCGATGAGCTGAACATCACCATTCGGCAGTTGACGGCTAGAAACAAGAGATTGCTGCACTGACGCATGAGAGGTTAACGCACTCTCGACTTCGCCTGGCTCGATGCGGAATCCACGAACTTTTAGCTGATGATCTTTGCGGCCGAAGCAGGCAAATTGACCATTTGGTAAAATTGTTGCGATATCACCCGTGCGGTACAGCTGTCCGCCTGCAAATGGGTTGATAACAAATTTTTCGTTTGATAAATCCGGCCGATTGCGATAGCCCAACGCCACACCTTGCCCACCGATGCAAAGCTCTCCCGTCGCACCAAGCGGTAAAAGGTTTAACTCTTCATCCAAAATATAAGCCAATGTGTTGCCGACCGGCCGGCCGACAGGCAATGGATTTTGGGTTTCAACCATTTCGTGGGTTATTTTCGCAATCAGGGACCAAATCGTCGTTTCAGTCGGCCCGTACATGTTCCAGAGCTCGGCTCCAAGAGGGAGTAGTTCGGCCGCTAACTCGTTAGAAAGTCGCTCACCACCACATAAAATCTTTAATCCCTTCTTCCCCTTCCAGCCGGAGTCGATGAGCAAGCGCCATGTAGATGGGGTAGCCTGCATGACGGTCGTTTTGCTCTCTTTCATCAACTTGCTTAATGCTTGACCGTCATTAACAATTTCACTTTCAGCTAAATTAACCGTAGCACCGACAACCAGCGGCAAAAACAACTCCAAAAGCGAGATGTCAAAACTAATCGTCGTAATCGCGGTCAAAACATCATCTTGTGAAATGCCCGGTTTATTTCGCATCGTTGTCAAAAAGTTAATAAGTGCTCGATGTGGCACTTCAACCCCTTTTGGCTTACCGGTAGATCCAGATGTATAGAGCATGTAGGCTAAACCATCGATGCGACTTTCTGTTGGTGGTGGTGTAACCCGGTTGCCGAAAATTTCTTCTCGGTCACGGCTTGGTATTACCAATCGGCCTTCATATAAAGGTAGAGAATTTAAGACATCTGATTCAGTAATAAGGATTTTCATCCCTGAATCAGTGATCATGTGGGCCAAGCGCTCTTTAGGGAAGTTAGGATCTAATGGAACAAACGCTCCGCCAGATCCCAAAACGGCCAGCATGCTAATAACCATGTCGGCAGAGCGGTCAAGGCATATGCCGATAGGATCGTTTGGTTTAACACCCAAGTTGCGCAAATAGCGAGCCATCTGGCAAACTCGGTCAGATAACTCTCGATAGCTGAGCTTGCGTTTGCCTACGATCAATGCCTTTTTGCGCGGGTTTCTGTCGGCCGTTTCAACAAACGCTTCAAAAGCTGTACGCTCTAACCCTACGGCCGAAATCGATTGGTTTTGCTGGTTGACTAAGAATTCAGTTTCAGCATCTGACAAATAGGGAACAGAAATAGCTGGGACATACGGACGCTCTGCCATACGCTGCAAAATCGTCTTCAAATGCTCTAGAATGCGTTCAACAGTCTCTTTATCATATACGTTTGGATCATATTCCAGCCGGAACATAATTTTGCTATCCGCATACGCCATTAGAGTTAACGGGAAACTCGTTTGCCCTTGATAGATAAAACTCCGTTTTAACCATTTGCCACCGTTTCGGCGCAAAGCGTTGTTGAGGTCATAATTTTCAAACACGACCAAGGTGTTGAACAGCGCGTGTCCTTTTTCAACATCGGTTAATTTTTGAATTTGGTTTAGAGGGGTTGATTCATGCTCACGGACAGAGATGTGCTGCGCCCTCAGTTCACGCAAGTAATCAACAAGCGTTTGTTCGGCCGTGATTTGCACCCGCACAGGCACCGTATTAATGAAAAGGCCTACAGACTCGCTAGCCGGTTCATATAAATGCCTGCCGGATCGAGTATTTCCAAAGACGATATCTCTTTCGCCCGTGTAGTGGGCCAGCAAAAGCCCCCATGCACCTTGGACTAACGTATTTAAGGTTACCCCGACGTCACGTGCAAAAATATTCAAGTTTTGAGCCACATGCTCGGACAAAAATGTGCTTTCATTTTGAGTCGCACTTGCAACAGGGCCTGCAAAACTTTTATGGCTAAGTCCTAACGGAGTCGGTGAATCAAATCCCGATAAGATCCCTTGCCAATAGGGGCTTGAAACAGTGTGATCATAATCATCAATAATTTTGACAAAATCTGTAAATGGAAACGTATCGGGCAACGTGACTGTTTTCTTCTCGCTTACAGCATCATAGACTTGGAAAACTTCTTGCAGCACCTTAGGAAAAGACCTTCCATCTAAAATGATGTGATGGAAAGACCACAAGCACTTCGTTACTGAATCTCTTAATCGGATAATCGTTATCCGCATTAATGGTGGGTTGTTCAGGTCAAATCCCTGTAGACGGTCTATCTCTAGAAGTGACTGATATTGCTCTTCGCTCTCTTCTTTTGGTAACTGACTCCAGTCAACCTCTGTAATCGGAAAATTTACCTTAGGATGAAGATATGCAGACGGCTCTTCCGCATCCCCCCACTCAAAAGCAACTCTTAAAATCTCGTGACGCTCAATTATCGCTTCCCAAGCATTACGAAAATTAGCCACGTCAAGCTCTTCATTCAGAGTCATTGAAATGTGCTGAACATCTACGCCCAATTTAGGGGCGGTAATTGAATGGAAGAGCATTCCCTGCTGCATAGGAATTAATGGCAGTCTTTCCAAGTTGTTCTGTTCGTTTTCCATATGAGTTGCTTACTTTTTTGAAGATGGGGAGAGGTTTTATTGGGTTGGGAAAATCCTCTTCGCCCGAGTTTATGAAATATTTGCAAGTGAATCAATCACCCAAATGTCTACAAAGGTACCCAAAGCAATTCGCCGTGTCCTTTTGATGAGTTCAATCACCCATCCTAGGAATGTGCCTTATCTACGAGCAATTTCCCATTAATGACTCGTGAAGGGAAAATAATTTAAAGTAAATAAATATTTTTTGGGGGCAAAACTTGCTCTTGGTGATTGGTTTACATAATGAACTGAAGCTCTTCGAACTTATTCAAGTAAACCTTCAGTTTTATTGGGAAGAGGATGGATATTCAAAAAAAGTATGCCATCTTGCCCCAATTCTCTACTTTAGCTTTCCATACTTCTTTAATTTTTGCCCACCTACCTTATTTTTTACCTTTCAGGGCGATTAAAAGTTATCGATTTTTTGGCAACGTTTGGCGCGGCTCTTCTCTTCTAGCTTATTTTTACTACTTTGTTTATTTTGGAATAAAAATCATAATATTAACTTCACTGATATTTGACTACGCGAAATATATATCTGGCCAAGATTTTTGCGAATCCTGTATAACCAATAGACGAAATTTCAAAGATCACTATAATTTTAACGCGATTCCCAAATTGCGCGTTATACAAAAGGACTATCCCCTCAATTAAAAATCGGGCTAAGCTTGAAGCACGCCCTCTTATCATCAAAATATTAAGGAGCAACCGCTAGAACGGCCGTTGAGCCGTGTTAGCGTGCCACCAAAGATTTTATGTCTCATAAACTATTAAAAGGCAGAGATGTCGCCAAACCGATTCGCGAAGAGATTAAAGCTAGGGTTGCAGCACTTGGAGAGCAAGGTTGGATTCCAAGCTTAGCCTCGATCGAAGTAGGTGATAATCCGGCCGCGAAACTCTACATCCGCAACCAGCGGAAGACGGCCGAAAAATTAAACATCATTTTTGAAGAACGGCAGTATCCTGAAACGATCACAACCGAAGAGTTGGTAGCCGCAATTAGTGCAATGAACGTTGATCCACGCATCACAGGTATTATTTTGCAGCGCCCATTGCCAGAGCACATCGACTTAGGGGTTATTCAGACCGCAATTACGGCCGCGAAAGACGTCGAGGGAATGCATCCTACAAATATCGGGAAAGTTGTTTACGATGACTACGTTCTTGGCCCCTGCACCTCCCTCGCATCGGTTGAGTGCATCAAAGCTACCGGCATGCCTTTGCGTGGACTAGAAGTTGTCGTTGTGGGGCATTCTGAAATTGTCGGAAAACCTCTCGGCCTGCATCTGATGGGAGAACTTGCAACCGTAACCGTTTGTCATCATGGCACCCGCAACCTAGCCGTTCATACCCGCAGAGCGGACGCAGTCTTTGTGGCTGTCGGCAAGCCAGGGCTGATCACAGGCAATATGATCAAACCAGGTGCAGTTGTCATCGACATCGGCATTAACCAGATCGATGTCGAAAATGAAGATGGGAAGATGACGAAAAAAACGGTCGGAGATGTCGACTTTGATTCTGTGCATGAAATTGCTGGGTGGATCACCCCTGTCCCCGGAGGCGTCGGCCCTGTTACGCTATCGATACTCATGCGGAACACCGTTGCTGCTGTCGAAGCTCAAAAAGAAGTGTACGAAAAACGAATGATCAGTGGAGACTAAAAAAGATATAGGGAAAGAGCTAATAGCGACTTAGCCGCTCTTTGATACCGTCCATCTCTTTTTCTAGCAAACTGTACCAATTTGAATCCCTCAAACCGAATAAAACCTGCTCATTCAGCCCGCCAGGGGTTAAGCAATCGTTACTCATCTGATGAAGCTCTTGATGGTCAACTCGGGTGGTGTTCCCTGCAAGTGCATGCCACATCGATGTCGCATACAATGCTGATTCATGCGGAGGCAAGCCACCTTTTTGCATAAATATTGCGGTTTTCGACACCATTTCATAAAACATCGCCATGAGTGCACTGCCGACCGCGATCGATAAGAATTGATCTTCATCCGTCAATGAAACAACGGTGCCTACAGAACTTAACATAGGATCGAGTTGTGGACATGGGGGGCAAATGGGTATTGGGCCTACGCCAAATTCGATTGGAGGAAGAGGGATCGCCCGATAAATTTGGGTACAGGGTGCGGCCCACTGGGACAGGCTCTTAAGCGTGATGCTCGACACGATGCTAAGCAACAGATGATCGTCTCGAAGTTGCAAATCCTGTAAAACTGATTCTACCTGCTCTGGTAGAACGGCTAAAATCAATGTGTCACAACGATCTAGAATCTCTTGGTTTTCATCAGCAACTGAAACTTGAGCGAAGTCGGCCGATAGACTGGACGAACGGCTATCTGATCGTCTAGACACCCAAATCTCACCTTCAAATCGGCCGACATTGATTAGGCCCCGAACAAATGCTTCTCCGATAATCCCCGTCCCAATTAATCCTAATTTCATTTAAAATCCTATTTCCTGCTAAGGAAGCGGCGCATCAAGCAACCAACCATCCACCAATACATAAGTTAACGTGGGCAATTAAGCCCTACACCTTATAATTCGTACAAACCAACGTTTTGTATTCATATTCGGGAAATCATTATGTCACAACAGCACAAAGACACGAGTTCAATCAGCGGCAGTTCTCCAATTCAAACAGGAGAACAATACATCGACAGCTTACGCGGCCGAGATTTGACCGTCTATCTATTTGGGGAAAAAGTAGAAGACATTGTTGAGCACCCGATGATACGTCCATCGATCAATGCAGTGGCTCAAACCTTTGACCTAGCACAGAGAGAGCCAGAGCTGGCGTCCGCAATTTCTCCATTTACAGGCGAACGTGTTAACCGTTTTCTACACATCGCAACCGATGCAGAAGATTTGGTTCGGCAAAACAAAATGCAGCGCAAACTGGGGCAACTAACCGGCACATGCTTTCAACGATGCGTTGGGATGGACGCATTTAACGCCCTGTACTCTGTGACTTATGAGATGGATCAGACGCACGAAACTGACTATCATCAAAAATTCAAAGCGTTTGTCGGCATGACGCACAAACATGGTTATGTCATTGGTGGCGCGATGACCGATGTCAAGGGAGATCGATCGTTACCCCCCCACCAGCAGGCTGACCCCGATTTATATTTGCATGTTACCAAGCGAACGGCCGATGGGGTTTATGTGACCGGGGCGAAAGCACATCAAACCGGTTGCCTGAATTCACACTGGCTGGTGGTGATGCCGACCTTACGCTTGGGGCCAGAAGACAAAGAGTTCGCCATCGTTGGAGCTGTGCCTGTTGAAGCCAAAGGAATTACATATATTTACGGCCGACAATCTTGTGATACACGCTCGATGGAAGGCGGTTCGATCGATGTTGGGAATGCTCGGTATGGGGGGCAAGAAGCGATGGTCATCTTTGAGGATGTCTTTATCCCGAATCAATATATTTTTATGGATGGTGAGTATGACTTTGCAGCGATGCTCGTAGAACGCTTCACCAGCTATCACCGCCGTAGTTATGTCTGCAAATCTGGCGTCGGAGACGTTTTAATCGGGGCGGCCGCCACCATCGCAGACTACAACGGGGTCTCAAAAGCCTCACATATTAGAGATAAATTGGTTGAAATGACCCATCAAAATGAAACGATCTATGCAACCGGGATCGCCGCATCGTACCAAGGGTTTGCCACAGAATCAGGAGCTTTTTTGCCCGATGATATGCTGGCCAACGTCTGTAAACACCATGTGACAAAAATGCCGTACGAGATCGGCCGGCTGGCCCAAGACTTGGCCGGTGGCATGGTTGTGACGATGCCGAGTGAGCAAGACTATCGCTCCAATGAAGTGGGCCCCCTTTTAGAGAAGTATCTGAAAGGCAAGGCGGATGTTAACACCGAAGATCGGGTGCGGATCTTGCGGCTAATCGAAAATATGACTCTCGGCCGAAATGCTGTGGGATACCTGACAGAATCGATGCATGGGGCCGGATCACCTCAAGCACAGCGAATTCAGATTATGCGTCAAATGCAAGTTGACTATAAGAAGAAACTAGCGCAAGCCCTTGCTGGCATTGAAAATGAAGAGACTCGACTAGAAATCATGGCCAAAGTAGACGGGTATTTTGCCCGCGTTTTTAAGCTATCTGATCAAGGCGACCGGTCTTAACCAGAGCAGATTCATTTTCTGGTAATTGTTTTGCCAAACCTTTTTTTGTTTACCTCTAAACCGGATAAAATCACCCTATGCGACCATCATTAAACATACTTTCAACTGACCTAATCGAACAAATTTTGGCAGAATCAAAACAGATTCTTGAAAAAATAGGGATCGAAGTTCGTGGCCCCCACTTAAAGCAAAAGCTAATCGACGCAGGGCTAAAGACCGACTCAACCGGCACACGCATTATGTTTCCGGCCGACGTTGTCGAAAAAGCGATTGATGACTGTCCTAAAGGGTTCAAGCTTTATAATCGGGATGGGGACGTTCATGCGGACCTCTCAGGCGATAACGTTCACTTCGTGCCAGCCTCAAGCGGGTTAAAGGTGCACGATCATCGCACCGATCGCGTGCGCCTTGCTGATACGAAAGATTTTGTTGAATATATTCGTTTGTGTGATGGATTGGAGCATATCTCTTATTTAGCCACCGCATTTTCAACCAATGATGATATCGAAGCTCAGGTTTCAGACGTATGGCGACTGTATTTAAGCTTAACAAATAGCAAAAAGCCGATTGTTTCGGGCGCATTCACGGAAGATGGTGTGCCACGTATGGCTGAGATGATGGGTCTGTTTAGAAATGGCAAACAGGATCTTATCGACCGGCCGATGTCGATCTTCACAATCACCGCCACCGGCAATTTCCGCTACAGTGAAGACAGCTGCCAAAACCTATTGGACTGCGTAGAAAATGGTATCCCATTAGAAATTGTCCCTGTTACGCTGATGGGCCTTATCGCCCCAGTCACCTTGGTTGGTGCCACCGTTTTCCACACGGTCGATGTTTTAGCCGGATTGGTGATGGCGCAAATCGTTCGCCCAGGACACCCGATCCTATTTGGGGGAGCACCGGCCGCATTTCACATGAAGGCCGCCACGTCTCCGATGGTCGCAATCGAAGCGCTTCATTTAGACGTCGCATATGCGGCCGTGGCCGACTACTTGGGCATCCCCTCGCAAGGGTATATGGCACTGAGCGACACCAAGCAAATCGATGCACAAGCGGGCGCTGAGACATTCGGTTCAGCCCTTCTAGCCGCAATGGCCGGCATTAACTCTGTATCAGGGCCAGGCATGCTCGACTTTGTGCTGACATTCAGTTTGCCAAAGCTGATTATCGACAACGATTTTTGCGGCCAAGCGCTACATTTCTGCCGTGAGATTAGCCCGGCCGGTGACTTACCCACCCTTGGCATTGTCGAAGAGTTGATGCGCGAAGATCACTTGATTACCTCCGAGCACACGTTGGAGCATTGGCCCAGCCACCTTTATCTACCAGACCCCGTTATCGATCGTCTAAATCGTGAAAATTGGGAAGAAAAAGGAGAGAAAACGCTCATCGAAAGGGCAACGGCCGAGGTTGATCGCCGCCTTGCAGCTTATGAACCGCTACAAACGGACCCTCTCATCGATGCTGAAATGCGTAAAATCATTCAGTCAGGCTTCATTTCACAAGAAGCACTTCCTGAAGTGCCGGTTGCCCTGAAACCAAAGCCGGAAAAAAGCAAAAAATCTCGACGCAGAAAACGATAGCCTTCTTGATTCTTTCAGCGAGCTAAAGCTCATCGGCTCTTAACCACGGCCTGAAGTAAGGCCACAGGCCGTGGTTAAAAACAGGGACACTCATGTCTCTGCTACACAATTACATTTCATCAATCTACCCCCTACCTATGGTGCAAAAACACATCTTGAGTTTTGCTGCCTGTTGATCGACGAAATAGATTGCGACATTGTCAGGATGCGTTATAAATGCTCGATTAAAATACCGCCAAAAAAGAGGATTTAAAACGCTTTGTTTGACTTAATAATTAAAAACGGTGATGTCATTGATGGGAGCAACAGTGCCAGGATCCGAGCAGACATCGGCATTGTAGGGGATAAAATCGAGCACGTTGGGCTGCTAGATGATGCAACCGGCCGGCAAGAAATCGACGCGCTTGGGAAAATTGTATGCCCAGGGTTTATAGACGTGCATACCCATTCAGATGGCTGGCTATTACGAGAACCTAATTTCATTTCGAAAACAAGCCAAGGGTTTACCACCGAAGCACTGTTGGCGGATGGAATCTCATACGCCCCGCTAAGTCAACAAACAGCGCGTGAGTGGTTGTATTACATGCATGCCTTAAACGGGCTCCAATTTGAGCATTACGAAGGGTGGGAAAGCGTCGCAGAGTATATGGAGCTATTTAACGGCCGCACGTCTCAAAATGTCATCCCCCATGTCCCATACGCCAATGTGCGTACGCTGGCGTGCGGTTTCGGCCGTACTGGGCCAGATGATGTGCAAATGAATCACATCGTTTCAGAGATTGAAAAAGGGATGGATGCCGGAGCCGTGGGACTATCAACCGGGCTAGACTACATCGCTGAATGCTGGTCTACGACAGATGAATTGGTTGAAGCCTGCCAAGCGATCAGACCTTACAACGGACTATATGTGACCCACATCCGCTATAAAAAAGGGACCGTGGGTGGCTTAAAAGAAGCGGTCGAAATCGGAAAACGAGCAGGAGTGCCGGTCCATATATCCCACCTAAAACGCGGGGTAACTGACAAAGGGCAACAAGATGCGGTGATGGACTATGTGAATAATATCGCCACTCAAGAGGTAGACTTTTCGTTTGATGTCTACCCATACATGGCATCCTCGACCATGCTAAATTCATTATTGCCCCCTGAAGTTTGGCAAGATGGGCCGCTGGGGGTTTATGTACACTTAAGAAAACCCGGAATTGAATCGAAGGTCCAAGCGGCCTTGCTTGGCATTGACCTAGCGCAAACCTATATCGCTTGGTTACCGAGCAAAGGGAACGCACACTATCAAGGGCGGTCGCTGCAACATTACTGCGACTCAGTTGGTGGGGATATCCCAACGGCGCTAATCAACCTGCTGATAGAAGAGAATCTAGCCGTCCTGCTCGTATTCAGAATGGGAGACGATCGGCAATTAGATACATACTTACAGCATCCAAACTATTTGATGGGGTCTGACGGCATTTACCAGCCCGCAGGCAATGTACATCCACGTCATTTTGGCTCTGGCACTCGGCTAATCGGCCGCTGTGTGCGCGATTGGCAGCTATTTAAGCTAGAAGAAGCGGTCTGGAAGATGACGGGAGCACCGGCCGCTCGATTCGGGCTGGTACAGCGTGGCATAATCAAAGAGGGGTATTTTGCAGACATCGTTGTTTTCGACACAGAAAACGTCATGGATCGAGCCACATTAGAACAGCCTGATCAGCTAAGTACGGGGGTTGAGCATGTTATCGTCAACGGGGTACCGATTATTTCTAATGGTGAACCGGTTGACCTTGATAAGCAAACAATCGCAGAGCGAAAATTACCAGGGCGTTCATTACGCTACAAAAAAGCCTAGCAGGAGATCATTTATGAAACCGGCCATTCACTATTTAGACATCGCCTCAGACTCTGAAAACCCTTATCCAGAACCACTTAAAAGCAAATTGGGCGTCGCTGAGTGGCGCGGGCTATCAGATCACTTTGACTTGACCCACTTCGGTGTAAATTTAGAAATTCTACAACCCAAAGCGTTGTCGTCTTTGCGCCATTGGCACACAGAATCAGACGAATTCGTTTTTATTTTAGATGGTGAGTTGACTTTGGTTACAGATGAAGGTGAGCAGATGTTGAAGGCAGGGATGTGTGTAGGTTTTAAAGCGGGAGTTGAAAATGGTCATCATCTGATGAATCACACGAATCAAACAGCGTCATTTATCGTTGTTGGTTCGCGTCGCGAGAACGACCAAGTTTTTTATCCAGATGATGATTTTCAGATCAAAGAAAATGCTGAAGGCGTCCGCAAGGCTGCCCGTAAAAACGGTGAATTTTATGAATAACCGTAAATCAACATGATCTAGAGCGACTCTTTAAAATTCACCGTTCCTTAGGGTTCTATTCAGAAACAGATGCGGTTGACTCGATATCAAAAGCGATTGTATTACCCAGCGGGTGGCTAAACTGAGAAATTATTCGCTCAGATTTAAATGATTCTAAACTGTACTTTTCAACAGGGTTTACATCGATAAAAACGACATCGTATTCGGCCGATTGAAAGTTAGCAAAATAGGTTGCTTCAATTTCTCGACGCAGTTCATTAGCTACGACTAAGTCATCTCGATACAGTGCGTGCCCTAATCGGTTCACCAAGCTTCTGCCATCATAAATGTCTTCGTCCGAAAGTAGCTCCCCTGCATCTGCAAAATAAATATGGCTTTCAAGCGTTGAACCATCGATTGCAGTTAACCTCAAGTCGTAACGAGTTTTTTCAACTTGGGTTTTTGCAAAAGTATTGATATTAAATTGTGGGGTCCAGCTGATACCCGACCCAAACATCGCATTGCCTAGCATAAAATAGGCGCAGACTACAATAATTATTGAAACCTTAAACAGGCTGTCATTTTGGCGACCGTTCACAAATATTCTCCTATATAAAAAAAGCTGGGAAATCTGTTTAACTCCGGGGGAAGAGACAAACAATAACGATTTTCAGTATAGAAGATTTTTGTGAATAAGAATTAGGACGTTAGTCCAACATTCATAATAGGACTGATTTTGTGCGATTCTTTTATGCCTTCTTACCGTGGCTTTTCCAATAAATTAATGCACCGGTCACGACGCCCATGCAGGTCATCAAAATAGAAGTAGCAACACGTCCCCCGAGATCGTAGGCGTAATGCCTTCCTTCAAGAGCGGCCAAGATCAAAAAATACTGCAATAAATTAAGCGGTGCCTCGCGAAGCAACGACTTTACAGGTGGGCGATTCTTCTGAAACAAGCGTACTAGGAACATGACAAATGTCACGAGAAGAGCCAGCCCCGCGGCAAACAGAAAATTGGGATCGCGAGCAGGACGGAAGAACATACCGAAATACAAACCAAGCCCAGCACCAACGATGATGTGTCTTTGTAGGTTTGCCTTCATTACTGATTTATCAGATTTTTTAGTCTTCATCAATTCTCCTCTTGAACAAAAGTCAAGTTAACCACTTAAAAGATTAGGCCTCAGTTTTTTCCAATGCAACCTTTGAACGAAGTTCTTTAACTTCTTTCTTTGTGCCAAAATCTGTTCCAGGTCGCGATGCAGCCATGGCACCACAGGCGATTCCCCATCGAATCGCATCAATAGATGTTTCGGAATTAACCAGCCCATAAACGGTGCCACCCACAAATGCATCACCGGCACCAATAGGATTTTGCTCAACGATTTTAGGCGATAGCAATCGATGTGAATCGTCTTCATCAACGAAGAAAACCCCTTTGCTGCCTAAAGATATCGCTACATTTTTTATGCCGAGTTTATCAAACCATTCTGCAGCCTGTCCAGGGTCGGTCAAACCGGTCAACTCAGCCGCCTCGTGCTCATTCGGCTTTATCCAATGTGGCTTAGCATGTAATCCGGCCGAAAGCGGTTCTCCACTGGTGTCGAGAAAAACTGAAGCCCCCAATTGCTTCAACCTTTTCGTCATCTGGGCATAAAAGTCTGATGGAACACCGGGTGGTAAACTCCCCGCTAAAACCCACCAATCTCCCGGTTGTGCCAAAGATTCGATTTTGCTAAGCAAGGTGCTCACAGAATCTGAAGAAATTTTGGGCCCGGCTTCATTAACTTTTAGATAGTCGTCGTCTTCTCCAGAAACCACCGTCGTGTTGATGCGTGTTTCTCCATCCACCCAGATAAAATCGGTTGCAATCCCTAAATCATTCAGCTGACCTTCTAGCCAACGCCCAGCACTGCCACCAGCAAAAGCTAAAGCGGTACTGGGTTGATCTAAAACCGCCAACATACGGGACACATTAAACCCTTTCCCACCTGGATCATTCCTGGTGCTACCGGCCCTCAGAACCGAATTAAAGGCCACTTTAGCCACGCTATATTCCCGATCAATAGCGGGATTCAGAGTCACTGTATAAATCATCTAGCTTGGATCCCAATATTTCTCAATTAAGATTCGTTCGGCCTCTTTTGTCCAGCTTCCACCTTCTAAGGCAGCTGCAAGATCCGGATATTTCTCGGCGAGTTCGTCTACACCGGTCAAAGGCATCGATTTAATTTGAGGGAAGATCACCACTTTTCCAGGGTACTTACTTTCCATCATCGCCGTAATTCCGTCTAGTGCCGCATCCATTCCACCCACAGCCGCAACAGATCGGCCGGGTGACAAGGAGCCATCTAACGTGCTATGCATAACGGCCGCTTGGTCGTTTAAGTTCAACCCGCTCGTGCCGGTATATTGGGCATTGGACAAATAGACATTTTCAACTTTTAAGGGTGCTTCTGTACCGTTTGGTACGCCAGCAAATAAGACCAGCATTCCGTCATCTTTCATGACCCGATCAGCTTCTTCCATCAAGAAAGCGGCCGGTACGCTAACAACAACATCATCTGCCCCAACACCATTTGTGACCTCAGCGACAAATTCTTCTAGTGAACGGCTGTCGTCTTGTGGGTTAAATGTCAACAATCGGCGGCCGTTATCCTCGGCCAATGGACCAAATCGTTCATTGATCGCGTCTAAGCGGGACTGGGTAATCTCTGTAGCAATGATCGTATGGGGGCCGTCTGGCAATTCGATCGCCCGTTGGACGTGCATCTGCCCCATCGGGCCACCGGCACCGACAAATACGGCTGTACCGCCTCCACGTAATTCACAGCGGTTGCGTGCTTCACCATAGGAATCGGCCGCATCCTCACCAGAATTACCAACGAAGGCGATGTAATCGTAGTGCAAACGACCCACATCAGAATCGACTAATCCATCTAAAGGTTGTTTGCCGATCATGTTCAGCGTTCCTCGTCGAGCGATCATTCGCGCTACTTCGGCAACAGCTTCGGCCGAACGGGGATCCGTCATGACAATGTCATCAAAACCTTTACCGTCAGTCAGCTCATCACTAAGGGTGCGATAATCAGCAACGCTCAAACCGTCCCGGCGAATAATAGCAGCACCACTCGCTTCGGCCAAAGCCACAAGCGAAGGGGAGGCATCGGTCAAAACGATCGTAGCTGGACGATCTAAATACTTTGAGAAGTTGTACTCAGCCTTATCGTCTGGCTGGCCGATCATCCACATCATGCCACCATTTAATGGTTCTAGGCGACGACGTTGGGTGTAAGATGCCATCACACAGCCCCAAGGCTCTAGTAATGCGGTCTCTGCGTACCCCATCTCACCTTCTAAAGGCAACAAACATGCCCCAGCATCTGTGTCTAAGACCTCTTTCCCAATTAGATGGTATTGAATCAACCCACCAGGAACGGTGTAGCCATATGCGGTGCTTTTACCATCTTGGTAAATATCAGGTTGAACGGCCAAACGCTGGCCAGCCTGATAGCGATCGGCTAAATCCGCCCCCACTTTGATGACCGTGATTGCAACTTCATGGCCTAAGCGGGTCGGCTCTTGGGTTAAGTCCCGGTTGTATAGTTTGGGATGATTGCGCCCTTGGCGAATGAGTTTAACATCTGAAAAGCACATACCTACGCTGTCCACACGTACAAGCATTTGATCGGCCGCAGGTTCTGGCAATGGCTCGCTTTCTGGCTGGCCATCTTTACCAATGTTCTCAAGCCCTTTTCCGTACATGTTCCAAGCTTGAACATTCTCAGGCAATTTCTCATCACCTGACTTATATAATTCGTAATTAGTTGTCATTGTTTATTTGATTTGTTGGGATATTCAGACCGTTCGTTTATGAGGTCTGGCCCAAGGCTCTTACTTCAGCCGCAGAATCTAAGCTTAGCGCTTTCTGGGCGATTTTTTCACATTCTTGTTTAGAACATTCGCGAATTCTAGCCTTTAATGCCGGTAAAGCATTGGTGTTGGCAGAAAGTTCATCTACGCCGAGTCCTATCAAGATTTTTGTTGCGGCAGGATCAGCGGCTAATTCACCACAAATACCCACCCATTTTTTAGCCGCATGTGCTGCCTGAACGGTTAAATAGATGAGGCGTAATACAGCTGGATCGAGTCCATCGGCCTGACCCGCAAGTGTAGGATGCTGGCGGTCGATTGCCATAGTGTACTGGGTAAGGTCATTGGTGCCGATTGAAAAGAAATCAGCCTCTTTTGCAAATGCATGTGCATTTAATGCGGCCGAAGGCACTTCAACCATGATACCAAGCTCGATGCCTGCCGTTGAAATATTTAACTCTTTGGCAACCGCATGGAACATTTTTTGTGCTTTTCGCCACTCAGCCACTTGCCCCACCATCGGGAACATGATAGCCATTTTTTCAACACCAGACGCTTGGTACGCTTTGAGCAAAGCGGTCAACTGCGTTTTCAATAGCTCTGGATAATGGTTAAGCATCAGGCGAACACCTCGTTCACCTAAAAATGGGTTTTCTTCGTTTGGAACTGTGATATACGGTACCGGTTTATCACCACCGATATCCAATGTTCTGAAAATAACCGGCCGTTCTTGCATCGTCTCTAAAATTTGACGATAAACTTCGATCTGTGCGGCTTCGCTCGGGGCAGATTCTTTACCAAGGAAAAGGAATTCAGTCCGCAAAAGACCAATCCCCTCGGCCCCATTTTCTTTACAGCTTAAGCAATCTGCAACGGAGCCCCCATTGCCAACCACTTCGATTCGGTGACCGTCAGTGGTTATAGCTCGCTCGCCTGCAGCTGCCAAAGCTTTCGCGGCCGCTTCAATTTGTATGGCTCGCGCCTCTTTCGCCTCTGTAAGCCTCTGCTCTGATGGATCGACTTCTATTTCGCCGGATCCTCCGTTCAAAATAACGGTTGCACCTTCTTTAATATCATGGACAAAGGCACCTGAAGCAACGACGGCCGGAATCCCTAAAGCACGGGCGATAATGGCGCTGTGTGCATTTGGTCCACCTTCCGAGGTGATAAAGCCCAAAACCATCTTTTTATCGAGCTTTGCTGTGTCTGATGGTGATAGATCACGGGCGATTAAAATAGAAGGCTCACTAATTATTTTACTGTTTAGCGGTTGTTTTAACAGATGGCTCAAAACGCGTCGTGACACGTCGCGCACGTCGGCCGCGCGGGCGGCCAAAAGTTCATCATCAAGCTGGCTCATCACGCCTGCTTGTTCATTGCAGGCAGCGTGCCAAGCGTTAGCGCCATTAGACCCGGCATCGATTTTATCTTTCACAGTTGAAAGCAATTCCGGATCCCCCAAAATCTCTAAGTGGGCATTAAAAATTTCAGCCTCTTCAGCTGACAAATCGGCTGTCACTTTTTCAACCAAAGCTTCTAATTCAGAGCGAGCACCCTGCACCGATTCTTCAACCAGAGACCATTCAGCTTGACCGCCAAGATGTGTAGTGGGTAGTTCGAACTCTTCATCTAGCCAGTGTAATACCGGGCCGCTAACAATACCTGCAGATGCACCGATACCACGGTTCTCGTCAGTCGCATCTTCTACTGCGGCGGGTTCTACGGCTTCTGGTTCTAAAGGTTCTATAGCTTGAGCCCCATTCGTAGTTGGCAATGTCTCACCCAAGCCGCTTTTCACAGCCTCAAAAATCGCCTCCGAAGCTTCAGCCTCATCCGCACCATCAATCTCAATCAAAATTTGACCTGATTGTTTAACACCTAAAGTGAGCACGGAAATCATGCTTTTGGCATTAACCTTTTTCTGTCCATGTTTTATTTTGATGTCTGAGTTAAATGTCTTAGCCAAGTTTACAAGTGTCTTGGCCGGCCGCGCATGCAGCCCTGCTTCATTATGAATGACAAGATCTAGCTGTTTCATCAGGTTTATACTTCGAAATAACGATTTTTAGGCAAGCAGGAAATTACTCAGGCTGCGGTTCCGCCGTAAGCTGGTCAAGAATAAATTGAGCATCATCCGTTTTGGCCAACGCCATAACAGCGTCCATTTCTTCTACCACTTCGGCTAAGTTAGACAAGATAACGATGTGGTCGTCAGATTGAGCAGCGATGCCAATAACGAGAAAGGCTTTTTCTCCATCTTCCCATTCAACACCCTCTGGTATTTGAACGACAGAAATTGAGGACTCGTTGATGTATTGGATGCTTTCATGCATGCCATGCGGGATCGCGACACCATTGCCAAGATAGGTTGACATCGAGTCTTCACGCTCATGCATGCCTGCAACATATTCAGCTTGGATACTTCCGCTATTTACCAGCAGATCTCCAGCTTGTTGAATGGCATCCTTTTTGGATTCAACCGTTGCATTTAGTTTGATTCGATCAAGTGTTAATATCGACATTTTTAGTTTACTGTGTTGACAATCAGTTCATCATTTACGAACGCTGAAACCAATTTATCAAACGCGGGGTCATTCATAAAAAAGTCAAATGTAACAATTACAGCACCAGGTGCTTTACGACGGGCAACCTTTGACAGACTTTTGTGAACAACAATGAGGGGGGTATCTTCAGCCACAGAACGAGCTGGCTTATGTGCCAATTTAACACCAGTGACGCCTGCTTTCTTTAATTTCTTTTTTAGTGAATTAACAACCATCAAGCTAGAGCCCATTCCAGCTTCACAAGCGAGAATAATTTGGGTTACATCTGAGGCTTGAATCGATAGGGGATTTTCTTCCATAATATATAAGTTCTTCTATGTATGTTTTTCATACCTATTCTGGCGTCACAAGTTTTTAGCTTGTTCTCTCGTCAGAGTAAATACAAATATTTTTATCTAAATTGAATACCGATTAAAAAGAAGGTAGAGGCATGAATTCATGCCCCTACCCACTTGAACATGTTTTTAAGCTTCTCCCATCCCCTTCCCCCCTTTCATAAAACAGGACGAAAGAGGGGTTGGGAAAAAGGGAGATTCCAAAAAACAGTTTCAAACTTTAGCGATTAGCCTAGTCCTGGAACGTAGCCAACATCATCGATTTCTTCTTCATCAGCGTCACCAGCAGGAACTGGGCGGAAGCGAAGAACCGCGATACCAACTACAGCCGCAACGACCGCACCGATCAAAACACCGCCCATTACACCGAAGAACTGCCCTGGAGGAGTTACTGCGATATAAGCGAAGATTGAACCAGGTGATGGGGTTGCAACCAATCCAGCGTTCATGATAACGAACCACAGGTCAGCAACAAGGCCACCAGCGATTACAGATAGAATCATGATTGGATGTGCAAGGACGTATGGGAAGTAAATTTCGTGGATACCACCCAAGAAGTGAATGATCATTGCACCTGGAGCTGATTGACGCATCAAGCCTTTACCAGCAACCCAATAAGCAACCAATAGTCCGAGACCAGGTCCTGGGTTGGTTTCTAGCAAGAAGTGAATCGCACGGCCAGATTCTTCAGCAGCTGCAACACCTAATGGAGCCAAAACACCATGGTTTAGAGCGTTGTTCATGAACAGAACCTTTGCTGGTTCGATGATGATAGCTGCCAATGGCAACAAACGAGCGTTAACCATTGCTTCAACGATTCCGCCGAAGAAATTGGTCACACCTTCAACAACAGGTCCGATAACAACCATTGACAACATGGCCAATAGTGTACCGATGATTCCGATTGAGAAGTTGTTGATCAACATTTCGAAACCAACTGGGATGTTGTCTTCTAGTGCATCGTCAACCTTCTGCATAATCCAACCAGCCAAAGGACCAACGATCATTGCGCCTAAGAACTGAGGAATTTCAGAACCTACGATCACACCCATGGTCATGATCGCACCAAGAACACCACCACGATGTCCGTGAACCATTTTACCACCGGTATAACCGATCAATAGTGGCAATAGGTTCAAAATCATTGGACCAACTAGAGCTGAAAATCTTTCGCTTGGAGTCCAGCCGGTCGGGATGAAGAGGGCTGTGATCAACCCCCATGCGATGAATGCCCCGATGTTCGGGATGACCATACCGGCCATAAATCCACCAAATGCTTGCAATCTTTCTCTCATTTTGTCTCTCCTTTCTTCTATAAATTGAGTTTGAGAAAAGTAGTGTGGTTCTTGTTTACAAAAACGAAGAGCACACCAATGGAATATTTAACTGCTGTGCCTGATCTACAACTAATCAGACATCAGCTAGCTTTTCACAGCCTAAGCTGTGGGAATCACACAGTTATTGTGCCAACCAATCTGTAATGCGAGTGATATCCTCGGGTAACAGTAATGGATGGACTTGGATGACTTTTATTGGTAACTCTAGGTCAGCTAGTGGGATTGTTGAGATCACGAGATCTACCCCATCCAGTTCCTGAGAACCAATTTCACGCATCGATACAACTTTTAAATTTCCCAGTCGGGGAAAACGCGCTTTGAGTCTTGCCATCAAAAGCTGAGCCGTTGCCATACCGCTAGGGCAAACAACGATTACTTCTTGCAAACGATGCGGCCGCTCTCTTATCCAAGCGGCGCGTAGCAACAGGGATAAATTATTAACTTCATCTTCTGGCAAATCATACGTCGTATGGTCCTTAACAACCGCCGCTAAATGTGCAGCTATTTCGTGTTCAACAACATATTTTTGTACCGACAATTTATTTGTTTGAATAAGGGCTGGTGCCCAAAGGTCGTACTGCTGACGCAAACAGGCGGGTATCACATTAGCGATTAAACCATCGCGCAGCGTTACATCATTAGAAAGACCCGGAAGTTTGTATGCCTCTTCCGCCACAACCAGTAGCCGGGTAATTAATGAATCAAATTCTTTTTCTGTTTCTGGGTCGCCGGGCCAGCGCTCGTTCTTCGAACCGGCCAGAAGTAAAATCGCAAAGGCGTTTACTTCGTTGTTAAAACCAGCTTGCTCTTCTACACCTGAACTCACCCCGCATAACAATGCACTTGCAACGTCACACACCGGGCTTTTTCGAATCTTCGCTTCTTCTTCCCGGCTGAGAATGGATGTTTCGATCAAACTACCAATCGCGATACGGCGTAACTGCACCGCTAATGCTAACGTTAAGTGCAAAACCTCGTGATCGGTAAAGCGTCCGCCCATTTCAGCCTCGGCCGAGGCAACCAATGCTGTAATTCGATTTGTCTGTAATTCATCAACAAACTGCATGACATCTTGCAAGATGGGTAGCAAAAGTGCATCAGACTCGAGCGAGAACGCCAAGCCACGCACATGGTTCATTGAAAAAATTGGATCTTCGAAATAAAGATCCCCCCAAAGTAGCGCCGTTAACGCTTGGCGCAATTTCCATTCACTGCCATCTAGCCACGTACCGAAATTTGGTTTCTTTTCAACCCTCAAGCTGAATTGCTCGAACCATACCTCTACATCTTCGAGGTCTTTTAGAATTGTTGTCCTAGATACCTGAGTGGCATTTTGCAAATCGAACAGCACGATAGGATCAGAACCGATCAACAATTTTAGGGCGATGAGCTGTCGACGCTGTCCGGCCGAAAGTACAAGTTCGTACTCTTCACCTGAATCCAACTCTTGCAACAGTTCATCACGTCGTGCAGATGAGCAAATGAGCTCGACACCGACGCCAGGTGTTACCGTTAAAACCACATTGCGTTGCACCAGCCAGCTGCGCACCCCTTTTAATCCGTAACTTACCTGTCTTGAAGACAATCCCATTTCTTTTGCAAGATCAGCGATCACCAAAGAGCCTTCGCTCTCTAGTAGTTGTCGCAACAAGTCTCGCTGACGCGTTGTCAAAGAAATCATAACGGGAATAGTGGTAAAAGACGGAATAATTGGTGCACCTCCTAACTTTTTAAAGATGCTTAGTTCGTTAACGGGCAATTAATGTTTTTTTAACCTATCGTTAATGTTTGAAAATTGTACACATTATTTTCAACGTGCAAAGTCTAAACAGTCATCACTTTTTGCAACATACTTGTGACAAAACTGTATCTTTTTGAACTTACCAGAGAGGAAATCTAAAAAAATCTACAATCTTTTTGTTCAAAAATTGGCACATTTATACGACTATTTTGGCAGACGGTGCTCAAGATGAGCATAAAACCATGTCAAAAGAGTCTTCAATGCACCTTTTCTTGCTCCGAAAAGTAGTTTGTTCCCAACCGCGTCAAGCGGATAAGCGGTTAGTTCTAACGAGGAAGAGTCGTCATCAACGCTCGATATGGCTACTTGGACCCATGCCCGATCTCCGAGCACTTTGCCTAGAACTGTTTTGTGGAATTTCGCGACAAGCAGCCCGTTTTCGGCTGACTCTTCAACAAACTTCCCTTCTAAGCCTTCTATTGCCCCTTTTGCAGCGGCGTAAACGACGTCGGGTGCATGTGAATAAGTATGTGTTTCAGTAACTGTATATGGCATTCAATCTTCTCTTTTTGTTTAAATTGCCTAAAACATTCGCTCATTTATTGGTGAAGTTTGGCGGAAAATATTGTAGGCGCAGAAAGATATAGGCACTACTACTTATTATGTCAAATGACCTATGACAAATGTGAACCATTAACCGTAAACAGTAAAACAGTTTACACAAATCGTGTTTTGATTTTTCCTAGCAAAAGAGAAAAGCCTCTTTTTTCTCGAGTACAAGTCAAGTTTTCAGCATTACATGCTCAAAATCTGTCGTCTTTTACACCGATGGGGTACTAGCCAACCAACCTTCTCATTCCTATAAAAATAATCCCAAGAAAAGACAAATATTTGCTTGCAACGGCTGTTGTTTATGGCGTAATTGCATAAAAAAAGCCCGACCAAATTAATGGTCGGGCTTTTGTGCCCCCGCCAGGACTCGAACCTGGAACCTGCGGATTAAGAGTCCGTTGCTCTGCCAATTGAGCTACGAAGGCATCTTTTGCCCTTAGCCAGAATCAGTTCCAGCGTTTGAGCGGATGAGATTATAACGAATGTTTGGGGGGAGGCAAAAAATCATTCACTTAATGATAAATAGTGTAAAGGGACCCATCCGGCATCTTGGCCCGATGTCACTTTCTGCCACCAAACGCCTTCAACCTCTGTCAAACCATCTAACATCATAACTGGGCTGTTCTGAGGCAAATTGGTGATTGATTTACTGCGTGTTCCCGGCTCTTCCATAAGTTGTGCATCATCGGCCGAAACGGTTGCCAGCTGAAAAACGGGTTGTGAGGCGGGTACAGGTGGAACTGCAGGATCGATTACTTCGAAATCAACAATCTGTAAACGTAGGGCGATATCGGAAAATTCGTATCCTTGCTGGTCTAAAATATTTTGAACCGATGTTCGAATCGCTTCAACCTCGTCATGGGTTACATCCGCAAAGGCGTTGACAACGGCCGCGATCTTCAGCCCGCCCCCTTCGTTGGCCGGTGCCTCAGTCAGCTCACGAATCTCGTCTAATTCTGCCCGGCCTTCTGTCACGGTTGTGATACTAAACTCAACCGCATTGGCCACGGCCGCATCTTGAGCAGATTGTGAAGTAAGAAAATAAGTAACGGCCCCTAAAAGCATCACATTAATTAATAGAAGGAGCCCAGCGATTCGCGCAGCGCGCCCTCGAAACTCTTGGTTGGCTTTCACACCTGTCATTGGCCGGAAGCCTAATAAAAAGAAGACCAACCCACTTGCGGAAGCGATGGTCACAAGGTTGGTACCAAATAAAAGCAAAGCACCGCCAGCGAGTAAAAAGTTTTGGGTTGTTAAGCAAATACCAACAACGGCTAACGGCGGCACCAAGGCGGCCGCAATCGAAACACCGGGCAAAGCACCGGCCGCCTGCGAATAGCAAAGCGCGTATGCCCCAGCAAAGCCAGAGAAAAGGGCTACCACGAGATCGAGCATACTAGGTGCGGTGCGTGCCAAAACCTCGGCCGGTAGTTGATCAGCCCCCACTCGAGCAAGCCCGATTAACATGCCAACCCCGATCGCCAAGACCGCACCACGAATGACCGCAGAGGTCGCATCCCGTAAAAAGGTTGTTTCACCAAGAACCATCGACATGCCCACCCCCACAATGGGCGACATGAGCGGGGCAACCAACATAGCCCCAATCACGACAGCGGGACTATTCAAGAGCAATCCAGCCCCAGCAATCGCAGCCGACAGTGTGATTAACACATAGAAACTAACATCTGGTTGAGAGTTTTGTTTAATTCGCTTGTAGGTGTCCGACCTGGATTGGCGATTGATATTTGGCATGATGCGCCGAATCTGCCAATTAATTTGTTCAATCGTGCTTAGACTACGCTTTTTGGCCCGCTTCATCACCACAATCGGTTTTTGGCAATCGCGCACAACTGACTCGGCCACATCTCCATACACAACGCGACTGAGCGCATCCTCTGAAGCACCGATCAGAACCAGGTCATAGTTTTCTTTCGCCTGCTTGGTGATACCGGTAATCGGGCTGGCAGATCGATTCACAATCGGCTGAACCAAATCCTCGACGTCAGCCAAATTTAAAATATCAGCTAAAGCTTGCCGCCCCCGAGCTACCCCGTTTTCGCCTAAGACCTCTCCTACAATATAAAGGACGGAGATTTCGCACTGGCGTGCAATCGGCCGTAACAGCTGCAAAGCTGACATGGTATTTGGACCACCGGCCGATGGGAGAAGCATTCGATTAATCTCTAGATCTTTCATAGAGCCATCTAAATTTTCGGCCGACCCTCTAAACACACCCACATCACAGTCTAGTTGGGTAACGAGTTCGGTGGCTTGGCTCACAATTCTGATTAATACCAAATCGATTTTGGCCGCATTCACCAGACTCCCAAGCGCATTGCGTCCTTCCCCCTTCTTATAATTGATGTGTATTAATTTCTCGACAGGTTCGTCAATAGACTCAAATTCAGCCTCAGCATCCCTCAACGTCTGCTTGGCCGCTTCGCTTTGCCCTTCTCCTTCTTCAAGTACTGCGATCCAAATCTTGCCCCGCCAGCCATAGGCAACATCGCTGCCAAACCTGCCTAGCAACCCCACCTGTTCGCCAGGGTAAAGTAGGATCAAGCAGCGCCAATCATCAGAGGGCATCAAATCGCGAATCAGGTCTTTGCTAAGTTCAGGGACGATTTTATTTGTCATGCAGGCAAATGTTAGCAGATAACAGGCTGTTTTCAATCATTTTTATGAGTTTTACCAGAGAAACAATGTTATTTGTCTCTTTTCTGCCACTGGTCAAACAGGTAAAAATACTGCTATAATTACAACATTATGTCAAACGAAGTCACCAGTGAAATCCCTTTAAAAGTAACAGTCAATGTCACGGCCGATGAGCCAGTGCAGATTCCGGCCGAAGAAGCACCGGAGCCAGCCGCGCCTGAACCGGCTCCAGAACCTTCACCTGACCCAGAACCGGAGCAAATCCCCGCTATGTACACTCCTCCTCCTCGACGCAGTTGGCTATCACCCATCAATATCATTACCGCTCTGGCGATCGCCGGGCTGATTGTTTTGGGATATTACATGTTACAAGGTGAAGGCGAATTCATCGCGATTGACCGGAATGCAGAACCATTTATTGACAACGGCGATCTGCGCCAGCCTCAAGATATTTCACAGAGCACCGTCATTCTAGAGGAGCGCTTTACGCAGCCACGTGGATCGTGGACGTTTAGCCCCCCAAATCAAGGGGTGTTTTACGGGGAAGGGTTATTTTTAGAAGACAATATTTACACTGGGGAGGCATGGGCAACGCCGGGATTGACATTCGATGACTTCGTGCTTAAAGCGGACAGCCGCTGGTTGGGTGGCGCTTTAGGCGGCGACTATGGGATACGCATTCGCAAAAACAATGCCACCGGTGAGTATTTGGCCCTGTACCTACACAATGACGGCCGCTTCACCGTCAGCCATCAGAGCCGACGTTCGCTAGCTGTACTGGCGAACAAATACAGCAGCGCCATCGAAACTGATGGAAACATCAACAAAATTCAGATCGAAGCGGTCAAGAACCAAGTCCACTTCTTTGTTAATGGAACCTATCTAGGAACATTTGAGGATGAAATGCCAGCGAGCGGAAGTATCGAATTTGTTGCGGTAAAAAGTGACTCAACCGATTTGTTTATGGCCGGCTTTGACAACCTAATCATCACCCACAACTTTGTCGAAGAGCAACCGGCTGATGGATAGCAAAATTTAGTTAGGGCATTCGCTTCCCCCCTCCTAACCTCCCCCAAAGGAGGAGGGACTTATTCCCCTCCCGCCGGGAGGGGCCAGGGGAGGGTTTGAGTTTCTATTGTGCAAAAGTCCTGTTGGTATTATTTTATTCGGAACACGATTTTGCCAAACTGACTACCCTGCCGCATGCGTTCGTATCCTTTAAGGTGATCGGATAAATCGAACACTGAATCGACCACCGGCCGGATTTTCTGCTGGTTCACCAACTCAACCATCTTCAAAAACTCCTCATCATTCCCCATGGTACTGCCATAGATCTCGATCTCTTTAAAGAAGAGGTCTGGTGGGCTCAGCTTACTCATACCACGGGTCCCCCCATAAACGGCGATGCGAGCCAGCGGGTTACAAACTTTCAAGAGCGATGCGAAGCCATCTCCACCAGCGCTGTCGATAACCACATCAACCCGGCCGAACTGCTTTGTGAACCCTTTTGCCCAACGCTCTTCTTTATAGTTCGCCCCGCCTTTTGCCCCCATTTCAATCGCCTTGGCTATTTTTTCGTCAGAGCTTGACGTTACAAAGACCTCAGCACCGATCGCTACCGCAAACTGAAAGGCAAACAGGGCAACCCCACCGCCGATCCCATTGATCAATACCTTGGTATCTTTTGTCGCTCTTCCTTTAGTAAATAATGCACGGTATGCGGTTAATCCAGCCAAGGGGAGCGCAGCAGCTTCTTCGAAAGTCAGATGTGCAGGTTTATCGACCAATCGATCCGGCCGTACAGCAATCGCTTCGGCAAAAGTGCCGTTCGTCGGCATACCCAAAATGTCATACGTCTTTTGATTTGGATATGATGGGTTGTCTCCCCAATCAATGTTCGGGTTAATGATCACCTCGCGCCCATCCACAACGCCTGCGCCGCAAGAGCCGGGAATGACATCGGGTGTTAGTTTGGGATACATGCCCAACGTCATCCAATTGTCTCGGTGGTTCATCGATGCAGCTTTCAATTGCACGACAACCTCTCCATCCTTTGGTGCAGGATCCGCCACTTCTTCGTACATGATTGGAGCGTTTGCCGCTTTAAACAAGAGTGCTTTCATCTGAATTATTCCTTGGTTGAATTTGAAAATTAGGCCGCATTTTATTACAGCTTAAGTAAGATGCCCACGAAAGTTTCGTCTTTAACGGTAAACTTCAAAAATCACATGAAAAAATATCGCATCCTAATCATCATGGCGAAACGGCCGCAAGCGGGAAACACCAAAACTCGGCTGTCGCCACCTTACACGTTACAGCAAGCGGCCGAACTTTACAGTCGGTTTTTAGCCGATGCCATCGCTTTAGCCCAATCGCTTCCAGACGTAATCCCTGCTATTGCTTATGCACCTAACGATGAGGAGACATTGGCATGGTTTGGTCAGTTTGCTCCGAACTGCTTGCTGATTCCGCAAACGGGTGAAACTCTAGGAGATCGGTTGAACCATGTCTTAAGCGAAAGTTTAAACACTGAAATTTTTGACCAAGCGGTCGCGATGTGCAGCGACAGCCCCGCATTGCCGCCGGAACTGGTCTTGCAAGGGTTTACCCGATTAGACGACCCCGAAATCGATGTGACACTCGGCCCGTGCGACGATGGTGGCTACTACTTAATCGGTTGGAAACGGCCGTACCCACGCATGGTGCGTGAAGTTGCCATGTCAACCGAATCTGTATTCGCTGATACGCTCGCTATCGCCTATGAAGACGGTATTCGAGTGGCCGTTTTGCCGGAGTATTTCGATGTAGATACCGGCCCAGATCTAGACCGAGTACGAGATGCGCTTAAAGAGGTTGAGAGTTATGGGCAGCAAACAAAGCGATATTTAGAATTAAACGAGGAATAGAGCCCCTACTTCAATAGTGAAAAGGCTGAAAAATTTTTAAGATGAAAGTTACTGTTGTCATTCCTGCCCTAAACGAGGCTGAAAACATTTCAGATTTGGTACGCGAGACGCTGGATCAACCGAACGCAGACGCTGTTGTGGTTGTAGACAACGGCTCGATCGATGATACGGCGGGTGCGGCCCGGTCGGCCGGCGCACATGTTGTTTCAGAGCCAAGACGGGGTTATGGGTTTGCATGCAAAGCAGGATTTGACTATGCGACAAACCTTAAGTCAAACATCATCGTTACGATGGACGGGGACTACAGTTCACTTCCATCAGAGCTTGATCGCTTAATTGAACCGATTAAAACCAAGCAAGCCGACCTTGTTCTCGGGTCACGCACCTTAGGCGTCATCGAAAAAAACGCGATGCCACCGCACCAACGCTTTGGCAATTGGCTCACCTCTAAAATCATTAATGTTATTTTTGGTGAACGCATTACAGATTTAGGGCCGTTCAGGGCGATTACGGCCGAGCTTTATCAAGAGCTAAATATGCAAGAAATGACTTTCGGTTGGCCCACCGAAATGCAGGTCAAAACACTCGCCTTAGGCAAACGGGTCATTGAAGTCCCTGCGAGCTGGCACAACCGACGGGCCGGAGTCTCGAAGGTGAGCGGAACGGTGAAAGGGTCGATTTTGGCCGGATACTACATTCTGGGCTCGACGTTTAGGTATCGACGCTATCAGGGCTGATGGGCAAGACCTTTTACCGAAAATTGAATTCCTCAAAATGGATATTGCTCGAGGCAACCCCCATTTTCTGAAAAGCCTCCGCCATACTCTCGGTCATCTTGACAGGGCCGCATAAAAAGACTGACCGTTTCGAAATATCTTCCCCACACAATTGAGCCACCAAATCAGGCGTTAAGCGGCCGTTTTCATTGGAAACTTGAAGATGGGCATTTAGGTTGTCGTGCTGCTGGGCGGCCGATTCAAACTCGTCATAAAAAATCACATCACTGTCACTACGTACGGTGTAAAAAAAGTTGATCTTTTGGGCCGGATCAGACCGCATGTCGCGAACCCAACTCGCAAAAGGGGTCACACCGATCCCCCCTGCCACCCAAATTTGGTCATTGGGGCTATTTTTATAGTTAAACATGCCGTGTCCCCCAGCAACTTGAGCCACCATACCGGGCTGAGCCTTGTCATAAAGATAGCTGGTCCAATCACCTGAGTTCTTAATGGCGATGCGCAACCTATCTGCCCCTGGAGCGCTAGCGATTGTAAATGGGTGGGGTTCTTTTAAAGTTTCATCTGTTTCAAAGTGAATAAACGCAAATTGCCCCGCCTCATGTTTTAGCCCTTCGCCCAACGGTTTCAGTACCAATTCGATAATCGAACCATTTAAACGATTCACAGATTCAACTTCATATTGCAAAAACGGTGTCATCCGTTGCGCAAATGCTTGCTTGTATAGCCAAGATCCACCGCCAAAGATGGCAAATGCCAACATGTAAAACCCTTGAGGGGTAGCCAATGAATGCGGCTCTACCATTAAATAGTGGAATATCGACAGCAGATACATAATGCCTACCAAGCGGTGGACATTGCGCCATTTTGTGTATGTTTGCTTAAAAAAATTGCTGATGAACGGCAAACGTGGAGCAAGTGCCAGCAAGATGGAGATCAAAAAGCCATAGAAAGCGATCATCCCCAACCATAAGCCTGGGCCCCCTGTTTTACCGGTCGGAATTGTATAAAAATGACCAATCAGCAATAGCAAGGCGATAATGGCGATTTGCCGGTGGGTTGAATACATTTTGTCCAAACCACCAAAATAAGGTTCTGCCCACTTCGGTTTTGTTGAAAGAAAAATACTAATGCTGAGCAAGATCATCGTTGCCCCAGCTAACATTTCACCAATTACGTGGTCGCGTTCGGCCGCCAACCCATCATCTGGGGCAAACACAAACCACAAAACGATATAAACCAACACACTCAACCCGATTAACCAATTTCCAGTTTTTTCCTTTGTCACTCTGTCACCTCATTCACAAGTACGCCAATATGATGTGACCGGATTCAAACTGATTTTCAGATTTATGCAAGCGGACTATTCAAATATCTCAGTCGGTTTTCCATCAATGCTAAAACTATTTTTCTTCTCCCAATATTTGTGGACGCCGTCCTCCCCCATCTTTTCATAGAACGGAACAAGCTCTTCTTCGCCTCGCTGACCCAAATATTGAAAAAACGGGACGCCAGAGCCGCACGACCCGGCCGACGATTCCACATCGATATCAAAAATTTGGCGTGATCCTGCCATCGTCGGGAAGAGCCCAATCAATTCATCCCACTCGGGGTGCCGGGGGTGGATGATTTTTGCCGTGCCGTAGACACGTACAATCAGGGCGGCCCCCTCAAATGCGCAAAACATTAAGGTAATGCGATTGTTTTCTAGCAAGTGCGCGGCCGTTTCATTGCCGCTACCAGACAAATTCAGCCAAACAATTCGCTTTTCAGACATAATGCGCAAACTGTCTAACCCTTTCGGTGAGACATTGACACGGCCGTCATTTGCCGCGGTTGCGACGAAAAACATCTGCTGTGCCTCGATAAATTTTTGTATTTTGGGTGGGAGGGGTGCTCTAGCCATTTCACTTTTTTCCTTTAGAACTTTCGCTTACAATCGCTCCCTGAGCGTAGCTACGCTCAGGGAGCGAAAGTCCTATCTTTAAGAGAGACGAGAAAACAAACGAATCAAGATTTGATTTCTCGCTTCTTGCCATACTAACTTTTACTTTGCCTCGGGCAAAAAAAAACGGATCAGACCGCCGGCCGTAATAAATTCTCGATCTCATCCATCTGACTTTGGGTCAACAGCTTGCTCGTTAACGTCCCCGCATTCTCAGACGCTTGTGCCACGGTCCTTATCCCAGGAATAGGGACTGTATTGGGGCTGCGAGCCAAAAGCCAAGCGAGAGCCCCCTGCACCAAACTTCGGCCGTCACTCGTCAATATGTCTCGGACTGCTTGGGTCTTGTCAAGAAGATCTGGGTTCGGCTTCCCATCCTTAAAATAATTCAGCCAACCTAAATTTGCATTTGACCGAATATCATCTTTCGAAAATTCACTTTGTTGGGTGTATTTCCCTGAAAGCAGCCCCATCCCCAGCGGGCTACGATTGATACTGGCAAGATTGTTCGCCTCGCAAATATCGATGATGGCAGGTGCATCTTCAAAAATGTTAAGTCGGTGCTGCACGGCCACGCAATGCTTGCCGGGGGCAAATGCTGCCGCATTCGTAGGGTTATCTGTACTCCAAGCGTAGCTTCGGATTTTTCCCTGCTGCACCAAAGTTTCAAGGGTATCCATGACAGCTGGTGCATCCGCTGCTGGGTAATCGCCCAAATGAAATTGATACAAGTCGATATAGTCGGTATTCAAGCGTCGTAGCGATGCTTCACACGCATTCACAATATAGTTGTGGCTGGCATCATGCCCGACCAACTCGCGCTTCTCTTCATCAATTACATTGCCAAATTTCGTAGCGATAACCACTTGATCTCGATTAGAGGCAAAGACTCGGCCGATAATTTTTTCACTATGCCCAGCACCGTAAGCGTCTGACGTATCAAAAAAAGTGATCCCGTTTTCAAATGCAGCATGCAGGGCTTTTGCTGACTCATCATCATCAACCTTACCCCAGCCGATTTCTACGCCATCGGCCGAAAATGGGCCGCCAATCGCCCAGCACCCCATACCAAGGGCACTTACCTCAATGCCCGATCTGCCTAATTGTCGTTTCATTTGTTTTTTTCCTGCTCTAAATAATGGTTGATTTTCGCCTCAACTCCTTCTAATTTCTGCTCCATCTGTGCGATTTTATTCAACACGTCTTGTCGATGTTTACTTAGCAAAGTCACCCGATCTGGGACCGATTCCTCTCCTTGGCGGATCAGTACAGCAAAACGGGTCATATCAGCAATAGACATTCCAGTTTCACGCAAACATACGAGCAAGTTTAGCCACCCCAAATCATCATCACTGTAGCAACGATGACCACTTTGATTCCGACGAATATCGACCAGCAGCTCAATACGTTCGTAATAGCGGAGCGTGTCGATGGTTAAACCTGTTAGGTGAGAGATTTCACCGATTGAATATCCAGTCATATCTGCGAGTATACAAGCTGGAGTGGACTCAAGGTCAAGAGGCAATTTCTAGAATATTAGATTTGGTCTAAAACGGAGCGGGTCCCAGCGATTGATTGCAAGCTTTTAGAAACTGAAAAGGCGAATATCAATTTAGGCGTTTTGTATTTAATTTATAGTTATTGGGCTTCTGCATCTCCCCCATAAAAAGGTTGAGGTGGACGACAACGGGCGTTGCCAATCCACCTCAGAGGGAGCCTACATAGTTACAAATATACAAGCAAATTAATCAGTGCGCAACCCTTTTTTCAAAATATAAGAGTAAAGTCATGTTCATTGCCTATGCGTAAGTTTTTTGACTTAAAGATACACTGCCCTGTCCAACAATCAGCGCCCGTTTTGATCGGTTTTCATCGGTTTGACACCCCCCTCATCCCCGTTAAAATCAGCAGCGATTACCAATCACTTTGAAGGCTTAAAACATTGCATGATTTTACGGGCAACTGATCTACCACAACATTATAATGCGGCCGACATTTTGCAGAACAATCTGCCCCACCTAGGCGACAAAACCGCACTCTTTAGCCTTGAACGCAATCTAACCTTTCAGCAAGTCGATGCAGAGTCTAATCAGGTGGCAAACGGGCTAAAAAAACTGGGGGTTCGATTTGGGGAAACGGTCGCGATTTTATGCTTGGATCAACCAGAATGGGTCACCACATTTTTTGGCACACTTAAAATCGGAGCGATTGCGGCCGGCTTAAACACATTAATGACCAGCGCAGATTTAGATTATATTTTGCGCGACTGCCGCGCACGCGTTTTGGTCATCCACGCAAGTTTGTGGAACACGTTAAAACCGATCCTGCAAGATCAACCCCATTTAGAGCATATTATTTTAATTAACGGGGAAAAAGACGCTTTCAACGGGTGTTTGAGCTATGAGCGCTGGCTAAAAAACGAACCCACTACATTTAAGACCGAAAACAGCCATCGAGAAGATTTTGCGACCCTAAATTACTCAAGTGGCACAACGGGGCAGCCCAAGGGGATTTTACACGCACACAAAGATCTTCTTCTAATTAGCGAGTATTGGGGTAAGCAAACGCTCGGATTGGTAGAAAGCGATCGAACATTTGCAGGGGCAAAGCTTTTTTTCACTTATGGCACCGGGGGCAATCTGCTTTTTCCATGGCACGTCGGCGCATCGATTGTGCTCTTCTCCGGTTCGCCTCGCAAAGCGACCAACCTGCTCAACATCGTCGACAAATTTAAGCCAACGATTTTTTATAACGCCCCCACCGGCTATGCGATCACCTTGTCGATGCCCGATTTCGAGAAAAAGTACGATCTGTCATCGGTAAGGTTGTGCGTTTCGGGGGGTGAAAATTTACCAGCACCGATTTGGCACCAATGGCACGAGCGGACCGGCATTAAAATTGTTAATGGATGCGGCTGCACCGAGGTTTATCACAACTTTATCTCTAACCGGCCGGATGACATTCGGCCGGGGGCAAGCGGCCGGGCGGTGCAAGGATTTGACCTCAAGATTGTCGACCTCAACGGTCATGAGTTACCGTTTGGGGAAAGCGGCAATTTGCTGGTGCGTGGGGACACCATCGCCCTCAGCTACTTGCACCAATACGAACGAAGTAAACAAACTTTTTTAGGGGATTGGTTTTCAACCGGGGACCGCTTTCGCCTAGATGAAGACGGTTATTATTGGCACGAGGGTCGCAGTGACGACATGCTCAAGGTTGGCGGCATCTGGGTTTCTCCGATGGAAGTGGAAAGCGCCCTGATTAAGCACCCGGCTGTTGTTGAATGTGCCATCGTCGGTTACAAAGACCAAGATGATTTGATAAAACCGAAGGCGTTCGTTACTTTAAATGATGGGTATCACCCTTCGGCCGAACTTGAACAAACCTTGATCGACCATTGCGCCAGCTGCTTATCTGGTTATAAGCGGCCGCGCCAAATCGAATTTGTTGATGAACTGCCCAAAACCGCCACCGGAAAAATTCAACGCTTTAAACTACGCTAAAAACTATGACTCAATTTGAACAGGATCAATTTAACTACACCGAACATATCCAAACAGACAATTTACTCAACAGCCAAAAACTCGTCTCACCACACCCAGAGGAGATGCTGTTTGTCATTATCCATCAGGTATTTGAACTATGGTTTAAGCAGCTGCTGCATGATACCGGCCGCACCATCGATCTGTTAGAAAATAATGACTTGGCCCAAGCGACATGGCTCATTTCTCGTATGGCCCGAATTTTAGGAGTGGCCGACAGCCAATTAGGGGTTTTGGAGATGCTTTCGGCCGCTGATTTTCAAGAATTCCGCCCTTACCTTGAATCCTCCAGCGGGCTGCAGTCGCGCCAATTTAGAGACTTCGAGGTCTTGTCCGGTTTAGCAGAAACCGCCGGTGAGTCGTACGCCGCATGGGCCGAACGACTGTGGCCCGGCATCATCGCATCCCACCCGAAAACAATGCACCAAGCGTTCCTGGCCGCAGTTGAGCGTTCGGGTTTACCGATTATCGAGGTGTATCAAAATCGATGGGATCATTTTCAACTGTTTAGCTTGTACGAAGCGTGCATCGAAATGGACCGCGCTTTAGCATCGTGGCGGCACAACCACATTCAAATGGTTAAGCGGATGATTGGCGGGCAAACCAAAGGGACCGGTGGTACATTTGTGGAAAAATATTTAGAACCGACCCTAAAATATCGATTCTTCCCAGAACTTTGGGATGTGCGTCACGACCTCACAACGGCCGCAGGCGGAACCGTTTCTAATTAATCTTTCTTGGCATCTAGCAGTAAATACAACTATGAACCAATTTCCTAACCTATTCACCCCTCTACAAATTAACAGCATGACGCTGCCGAATAAAATGGCGCTTACCGCGATGGTCACCCGGCTTTCAGGCACAGATGGGTTTGTGAACCAAGACATTGTCGACCGGTATATGCGCTTTGCGGCCGGTGAGGTTGGCCTAATCGTTGTAGAGGCCTCGGCCGTGCATGGGGCGAAAAGCGGTCAGCTACTGCGCATCAACGACGATGAATTCATCGCTGGGCATCGGGACATGCTGCAACAAATCCATGACAGCAGCCCCAGCAAAGTCGCGCTGCAAATCATCCACTTTTTGAAAATCGCCCGGTCAGGATGGCGTCAAACGGTCAAAATGCTCGACAAGGATGACATTCAGGCGATCATCCGACAATACGGTGAAGCGGCCGTCCGCACACGTGACGCCGGTTATGACGCGGTCGAACTACACATGGCGCATGCCTACACAATGTCTTCGTTCTTGTCCAAACGCAGCAACAAACGTAACGATGAATATGGCGGGGGCAGTTTAGAAACCCGCATGCGCATGATGACCGAGACGGTATTAAAAGTGCGCAGCATGGTGGGGCCAGATTTTCCAATCGGGGTTCGTTTTGATGCGGAAGAGTGCATTAAAGATGGCTATGGGCTCAGCGAGTCAAAATTTATCGGTCTTCGGTTGGCCCAGTTAGGGGTTGACTACATTTCGCTTTCGGCCGGAGGCAAGTTTGAAGATGCGATTGCGGCCGAAGGAGAGGCCCTCTACCCGTATACCGGCTACTCTGGGGATCGGGCGATGCCACCCGCAACTTACCAAGATGGTGCAAATGTTTACATGGCGGCCGGGATCAAGGCGTTCATCAACGAACATGGTTATCACACACCGGTTATTACAACTGGGAAAATATCAACGCCAGAAATGGCTGAAGAGATTTTGCAAAGCGGCCAAGCCGATATGGTTGGATTCGCTCGGGCATTGCTAGCGGACCCGGACTTCCCGAAAAAAGCGAGACTTGGTAACCCGGATAAAATTGTGCGCTGTATTTACGGGAATGTGTGTAAGCAGCTCGACGAAAAGTTTAAAAAAGTGACATGTACCCTTTGGTTGCGCCACGGGCTGAACGTGCCGATGGCTGACCCCGAAGATGTTGAGGGGCCGACTTGGCCAAACGGGGGCGATGTAAAAGCGAACTTGCGCCAAAACGGACGAGTTCGTGTCGAGTGGGAGTCGGCCGAAGACGCACACGGTGTTTACGGATATGAGATTTTCCGATCAGCCAACGGTGCTGCGTACGAACACCTCTCATCTTCAAGCACCAATCGCTTTACAGACCAAAACGCATTGGCCGGCAACAGCTATCAATACATGATTAAAGCTTATGATTTTGCCGGAAACAGATCTGTAGAAAGCGAACCGGTGACGGTCGAAATTCCTCTGCCGGTCCCAATAGACGGGGATCATTTACGCATCACTCAACCTTAAATAGTCAGCTTCTAGGTTCTAGCAATGTGAAGTTTAGGCCAGACAAGGTCTAATCAAACAAACGCTTCAAAGCCGATTCAATCCGGCCGACAATCTGCTCCAACACATCGTCTGTCGCATTGTAGGCTGGGGCGACAATCACCCCATCACCCTGCTGCTCGGTGCCAAAGCCAGACACCGGATAAAGCAACAGCCCCTCTTGGCGCAAAGCGTGACCAAAACGCTCCGCGATCTGTAAATCACGTGCAAATGGTTGCTTGGTCTCTTTATCTTGCACCAGTTCGATCCCCCAAAAATAGCCGCGACCGCGCACGTCCCCCACGAACGGGTGATCCCCAACTCGCTCTTTTAAGGATTGTCCTAACCATGCCCCCTTTGTTTTCACCCGATCCAACAGATTTTCTTCTTCTATAATTTGCTGTACTTTGAGTGCAGCCGCACATCCGGCCGTATGAGCGGTAAAAGTATGCCCCGTCATGAGCCCGCCGTCTTTTTCGCGTAAAACATCCCCTATCTTTTGCTGATAGATCGTAACCGAAAGTGGCAGATAGCCGCCGCCTAACCCCTTTGCCACCGACATGATGTCGGGCACGACCCCATCATGCTCTAAGGCTCGCCAGTTGCCTGTACGACCGGCACCGCTCATCACCTCGTCCGAGATGAGTAGCACGCCGTACTTCTGGCAGACCGCTTGAATCGCCTGGGCGTAACCGGCCGGGGCTGGTACCACACAGCCAGCCGCACCGACGACCGGCTCCATAATAAATGCGCAGACGTTTTCTGGGCCCAATTTTAAAATTTCATTTTCCAGCTCGTTGGCCAAGAACTCTACCAGTTGATCGGCGTCAACCCCTTCAGGCGGCCGGTAGTCATTGGCGGGTGAAACAAATGAAACCGGCAAAAGGCTCTCTTGAAATGGACCACGACGCAGTGGATAACCTGAAACAGACAAAGCGCCCAACGTGTTGCCATGATAAGAGCGCATCCGTGAGATAAAACGGGTGCGCCCCGTCTGCCCAATCGCCTGCTGATATTGCAATGCGGCTTTCAAACAGGTTTCCACCGCTTCAGATCCACTGCTATTGAACATCATCTCAGTCAAGCCGCCGCCGCACCGCTCGCGAATCAACGCTTCTAACTGTTCTAGTGGATCGCTGTTGTAAAAACGGCGGTACCCCTGAGCGATCTGATTGAGCTGGTTGGCTATCGCTTCGTTGACGCGCGGGTCGCTATGCCCTAAACAATAGACGGCCGGGCCACCTGAACCATCGATAACTTCATTGCCGTCTTGGTCGGTTACCCAAGAGCCACGGCCGAAGGCAACTTTAGGCGGTTCTTGCAGAGAAAATGGGGGGAATTCTTTCATTTTATTTAGTACCCTGTAAAGTAAGTATGGTTTGTGTTCTAGTGCGATCCCGACTTCGACAAGCTCAGTCTACACCATAGTAGGGTAAGCTGAGCTTGTCGAAGCTGAGGTCGCAACTATGGAGAAGTTCTGAGACGATGCATTTAGTTTCCTTATCAAGAATTAGACCGAAACTTTATCATGACTCGATTAAGAAACAACCACAAAGTCAATCCTACCGATTCATGAAAATGGGTTAAAAAACTCTCAGAAGCGGCTAGAACCCCTCAAATTAGATGAAAAAGGGTCAAGGTACTTGCTAATTTCGTAACTTTTACGTACTCTGTTCAAAAGAAAAGCGAAATCAGAGCGAACTACAACCACCAACGACACAGACTATTAAGAAAACTTAGCCCCTACATCGCCCCAGAACCATCTGCATCTGTTTTACGTTCGCCACAACCGATTAGAAAAGTTAAGTCTACACAGTGCTTCGTCAAAATCTTTTTGAATGAAAGTTGTTTTGCTCTCAAGGGGCACCTCTTTACATGACGAAGCCGAAAGTGTTTTTGGTTGTTTTCAACCTAGAAATATTTCTTTGACAAAACACGACCAGTCTACAAACATAAAAGGAAGAAAGCGTGTCTACCATTAGTGAAACCAACGTTCAGAAATATCAGCTAGACCAAGACAGTCATTCGATTTATATCAATGGCGATGTCGTGGCTGGCAACAAAATTATCGGCGACCAGTACAATGTTCAGGGGGATTTTAAGCTATCACTAAACGGTGATGAAACCGGCAATTTTGTTCAAAAACTAAATATCCATCAGCGGCTGAAAGCAACGCCACGCAACCGGCCGGTACGTCTAGTCCCTCGCCGCTTTCGAGATGCCTTAGGTCGAAAAAAGCATGTCATCCAACTCAATGACTTTTTGTCTTTGGGTGAAATCGTGCAAGTTTTCGGCCGGGCTGGAATGGGCAAAACGGTGCTCTGTCGCTTGCTGGGGCACCAGACGTTTCAATTGAACGATGGGATCGCCTATATCAATATGCATTTCGGCACGGCCGAAGATGTGTTGCAGCGGATGTTTGAAGCGTTCTATGAAGCATCGAAGTGGATGCCTTCACCGACCCAGGTCAAACAGCATTTAGAAGACAAATCGGCCCTATTTATCATCGACCATCTCGATCTATCAGATCAAGAAATTCAGACGATTATCGATGCAGCCCCTAATTGTGCGTTTTTGTTTATGGCAAACGATCGCACCCTGTACGGCGAAGGGAAAGCGGTTGAACTAAAGGGGTTAAAACCGAATGATGCAACAGCTCTATTTAAACGGAATGTCACCAGAGCGATTTCCTCCGAAGACGAGCGACTCATCCCTAAAATTGTCACACGCTTAGAAGGGCATCCAGGGGATGTTTTACGCGCGGCCGAGCTGTATGAGCGAGATCAAGCAGCTGCGGCACTCATTTTTCGACAAGCGAATCCGGCTACGTTCGCAGCCTTCGCAGCGGACCAAGCGGTCAGCAAACTTGGCCCCTCGGCCGAGGATGTCTTGGAACTATTGGCCGCTTTTGACGGCGTTCCTTTGTCTCGCAAACATATTGAAACACTTGTGGGTGTTGATTCGGGCGAATTGCTCAAACAACTAGAAGAGCGCAACCTTATCGACCGGGCCGAGTCTGAGTCGGAATCTGATGGGGTTGAAAAATTTGCCATCGCTGGCGGTTTATTTAGCTATCACACAAATGCCCAAGCGGGATGGATGGCACGCGCTTTGACCCACTTTGAAAGCTGGGCAGAGCTTACCGCTCAAACGGTGGGGCAACAGTCACAATCGATTGATGCGGTTCTAAAAACGATTGATTGGGGATACAAAAATGGGCAGTCGATCCAATCAATCAACTTAACCCAAAAGGTAAACAACACCCTTTTGCATACCAAACGATGGGGCTACAGCAAACAGCTGCTACGTACAACCGCAAATGCTGCACAGCAAATCGGCAACCAATCGGCCGTTTCTTGGGCCAATCATCAGTTGGGCACCATGGCGCTCATGGGAAAGGATCTTAGGGGGGCAAGTGCGCTTTTGCGACAGGCGCTAACGATGCGACGTAATATGGGCGATCGGTCCGGCGCGTTGCTTACTCGCTATCATTTAGACCTTATCCGTGCGATCCCTCCGATTATCGGCAAGCGACGAATCCCAAGTAGCATCAGTCGCTTTTTCATTACCCTGTTTGTGGCTGGCACACTCGGTGTTTTGCTCATGCTATTTGGGGACCCGGTTTCAATTATTGAAGGGATGTTCCCCACACCGAGACCGATTCAAACGGT
>JAHDEB010000139.1:3725-16213 GCA_020629055.1 Chloroflexota bacterium | reverse complement strand
TAGATTACTTCCATGCAAAATGTGGTTGCTCAAAGTGTGACACCCTTGTTTGCTCACCCAGTATTGCTACCTCGCGAAACTGGTACAAGATCGCTCCTGTTGGGGCTGCGATCCAACTTTCCCCAATCGACATAAATAGGACCGGATTATCACTTTCTGGAATGCTTTGAAAGTACGGTGAGTCTTTGCGGTGTAGCTCGCGAACAGGCAGGCGATGAGCGGCCGCCACTTCGGCCGGGTTTGGATTGAACTCAATCGCTGTGCCACCCCAGACGACAACGGGTGTCATCACAAAGCCTGATCTAGTCGTGAAATCGTCCAAGCGGCCGATGATTTGCTCAGCCCCGATCGTGACCCCAACCTCTTCTTCTAGCTCTCTTAATGCGGTTTGCTCAGGCGTTTCACCTACGTCTATGCGCCCTCCTGGCAGGGCCCACTGGCCTGAATGGCGATTCATTTTTGGGGCCCGTTTGGTGATAATAAGCGCGCATTCTGTACTCATGGATGGATCGTAATCCATCGAATAAATATCTGGCCGCCCGCGTACATCAACCACGACTAAAGCCACGGCCGCACGGCGCAGCCCCTCTGTCGGGTGGGATTGGCTTTCAAAGCGGGTCACATTTTGAGTAATTTCAGCTCGTAGGTCAGAGTTACAGGTTAAAGAAATCATAATTGTTCTCCAAACGTAATTATTCAGCACCCTGACTGTTATCGCCAGATTGGCCCAGTTTTTAGCTTGTCTTTCCGAAGAACACAGATCCTTTTGTAAAACTGGACCAAACTGCTGAATAATAACCTTCAAACTCTAATGGATTTTATTGTGATATGCCAAATGGCCCTGCATTTTGGTTGCCAATTTTCAAAATTTACGCTCTACTAATCGGTATTCAGTATGTCAGAAGGTCAGTCAATCAGTCGATCAGTTCGCCTGCGTAAAAACAACGCCACGAACTGCTCAGCTGAGAAACTGACCAACTGAAAAACTAACAAACTGGGGATTTAAAATGATTGATTGCGACGTACACAACGATTGGGTCAATGCAGATGTGCTGCTACCCTATATGGACGAAACGTTTGGTGATTTTTTGCGACGAGGTGAGCGAGCCGGTGGTGCCCAAAGTTTTCCACACGGGCATCGGCCGTGGTTACACCCGGAAGGGTATCGTCGAGCCGACCTAAACCCGGCCGAAGGACACTCAGCTGGATCTGACTATGCCATGATGAAAGAGCAGTTGCTAGACAAATATGATCTAGAGTATGCGATTTTGACCGGTGAAGAAATCATCGACCTGTCGACAATTGCCAACCCTTATTACGCCAGCGCAATGGCAAAGGCCAACAACGAATATCTGATTCACGAATGGCTAACCCTTGATAAACGCTTAAAAGGATCACTGGCTGTCGCACCGCAAGACCCTGAAGGTGCCGCGGCCGAGATTCGGCGACGTGGGGACCACCCTGACATTGTGCAAGTTATGCTAAGCTCGGCCGCTCGTCGGCCGTATGGAGACCCGTTTTACAATCCCATTTGGGAAGCTGCTGCCGAAGTAGGCTTGCCGGTCGCCATGCACTTGGGCGGAAACGGAGGCGTTAATGCTGAATCCAGTTTCGCCATGCCCCCCACTTTTTATTACGAACATCATGCCCTGCTTTGTCAGAGTGCGATGAGCCATGTAGCCAGCTTAATTCTGCACGGCGTTTTCGAAAAATGGCCCACGCTGCAATTCGTCATCATCGAATGCGGCATTTCATGGCTTCCCCCTGTTTTATGGCGATTAGACTCTGGTTGGAAGGCGTTGCGCAAAGAAACCCCATGGCTCAAACGGTTGCCAAGTGAGTATGCCCGTGATCATCTGCGATTTACAACCCAGCCGCTTGAACAGCCACCCAACAGTGACCACATGCTTGCGATGCTTGAGGCGATGGACGGCAAAAATACGCTGCTATTTTCTAGCGACTATCCTCACTGGGATTTTGATGATCCGTATGAAGTTGCGATCCCTAAAGATTGGCATGAAAACGTGTTTGATCTGAACATCCGCAAAGTTTATAAAAAACTACCGCAAAAAAGTTAATCAGCTAATCAGCTCGCAAGGCTTCGCCTTACTTTCAGCCGATCAGCTGTTTTTTCATGACCAAATACTTTTGTTATGGATAGTTACTGACAAGCTGATTAGCGAAGCGGACTGATTAACTGAAATGCTAAAACAATGGCTAAAAAACAAATCAACATAGGCATTGCCGACTTAAACCCTGGCGAGCGCAAAATCATCGAAGTAGATGGCAAAAGTATCGGCCTGTTTAACGTAAACGGTGATTATTTTGCGATGCACAATCGCTGCCCTCACATGGGCGGGCAACTGTGTGCTGGCCCTGTGACAGGCACAACGTTACCAACAGACAAAACAGAATTTATCTACGGCCGCCACAATGAACTTGTGCGCTGCGGTTGGCACGGCTGGGAATTTGAGATCAAGTCTGGCATTTGCACCGTGGACCCCAAAATGCGGGCAAAAGTGTACAAGGTGACACGAGAAGAAAGCGGATTGATACTGCATATTTAAATATCAAGTAGAAAGTGTGAAGCTTAAGGTTTGAATTGAGCGCAACTGGTCACTTTTAACTTCACACTTCATACTTTTCACTTTAAAAAAGGAGAAGGAAATGAGTTACCCCACAACTTACGCAAGCTGGCAAAATGATCCCGTTGGCTTTTGGGAAAAAGCGGCCGAAGAAATCCATTGGTATAAAAAATGGGACACCGCTCTTGATGATAGTCAGGCCCCGATCTACCGATGGTTTAAAGGTGGTGAAACCAACACCTGCTACAACTGTTTAGACCGACATGTTGAAGGGGGGCGTGCGGAGCAGGCTGCTTTAATTTATGACAGCCCGATCACGGGTCAAATAAAAAGCTATACCTATCGTGAGCTGCGAGACGAAGTTGCGCGTTTAGCCGGGGTTATCGCGGGGTTGGGGGTAACAAAGGGAGATCGCGTCATCATCTATATGCCGATGGTGCCAGAAGCGGCCATGGCGATGCTGGCCTGCGCCCGCATCGGTGCCATCCACTCTGTTGTGTTTGGGGGATTCGCATCAAACGAGCTGGCAACACGCATTGACGATGCGAAACCAGATTTAATTATTTCGGCCTCTTGCGGGATTGAACCGACCCGAATTGTTGAGTACAAGCCTCTTTTAGACGGCGCTATCGAATTAGCCACGCACAAACCATCCCACACAATCGTGTTGCAACGGGAACAGCACCCGTGCGCCTTGATCGACGGCCGGGACATCGACTGGCACGAGGCGATGAAAACGGCTGAACCTGTCGACTGCGTGCCTGTCGCAGCGACCGACCCTTGCTACATTTTGTACACCAGCGGAACCACAGGAGAACCCAAAGGGGTTGTGCGTGACACGGGCGGACACATGGTTGGGCTGAAATGGTCGATGAAAAACATCTATGGGGTCGATCCCGGAGAAGTCTATTGGGCCGCGTCTGATGTCGGCTGGGTCGTGGGGCACAGCTACATCGTCTATGCCCCCTTGCTGCATGGGGCCACAAGCATCATGTTTGAAGGCAAACCGGTCGGAACGCCAGATGCCGGTACATTCTGGCGGGTCATTGCGCAACACAAGGTTGCTGCGCTATTTACCGCCCCGACCGCATTTCGGGCGATCAAACGGGAAGACCCACAAGGTAAATTGGTCAAGGATTATGATCTGAGCAATTTTAGATCGCTCTTTTTAGCTGGGGAAAGGTGTGACCCAGACACTTTGCACTGGGCCGAGGACAAACTCGGGGTTCCGGTCATTGATCATTGGTGGCAAACAGAAACCGGCTGGTCGATCTGTGCCAATCCGATCGGTGTAGAGCTGTTGCCGGTCAAGCCAGGTTCGGCCGGGGTGCCGATGCCAGGCTACGATGTTCAAATTTTAGGACCCAATGGGGAGCAGATGCCATCTGGTGAAATCGGAGCGGTCGTTGTTAAATTACCGTTGCCGCCAGGCTCTTTACCCACCCTATGGCAACGGGATGCGTTGTACAAAGCCAAATACCTTGAGCACCATCCCGGCTACTACTCGACGGCCGACGCAGGATTTAAAGACGAGGATGGCTATCTGCATATTATGGCCCGAACCGACGATATTATTAATGTGGCCGGGCACCGGTTATCTACAGGTGGCATCGAAGAGGTATTAGCCGCCCATGCAGACGTGGCTGAGTGTGCTGTACTTGGTGTCAAAGATGACTTGAAAGGAGAAGTGCCTATCGGGCTGCTGGTTTTAAATGCTGGTGTTGATCGGGATCACGATGCGATTGTCGCGGAAGTGGTACAGATGGTACGGGATCAAATCGGCCCTGTCGCTGCGTTTAAAAAGGCGACGGTTGTCGATCGACTGCCGAAGACCCGCTCTGGCAAAATTTTACGTGGCACGATCAAGAAAATCGCAGATAAAACCGAATGGAAGATGCCCGCCACGATTGATGATCCGGTGATTTTGACGGAGATGGGAGAAGCGGTCGGCCGTTTGGGGTACGGTTAGTGGGTCGGTATTCGGTATTCGGTGAGTCAGTGTCGCGTTGCTTATTGAATACCGATCTTCTGATTAGCAGCGCGGACCGGCCCGAAGGGCACTGAATACGGCTGCGCAGCAGACCGAATACCAAAACTGGCACTGTTTGGCACAAAAAAATATCGTTCTGGCATCTATTTCCTCTGTAAACTGGGTTCAACTTAGTTTGCGGAGGATTTTTTTTATGACTTTTAATTGGATCGACTTCTCTATCGGATGTTTTCTGATGAACGCGATGCCCCACTGGATATTTGGTTTAACGAACACCCGAATGCTGAGCGCTTTTGGCTTTAGCCCCCAAGCCAACATCGGCTATGCTGCCTTGAATACGGTAGTCGCATTTGGCTTGCTGATTTGGCGTTATGGGGCTGATTCGATATTCAGCCATGGTATGTTTATGGGGGCTGCTGCTATTTTGATTATCTACTATCTAACCGGCCGATTTTTTATCAATCTCTTCCGGTTAGCCGACTAACCTAAAGGAGAAATTATGTTACTTCCAGAACCGATGAGACGGCCGTTCTTTCGTTTTGACGGCATTATTACAACGTTGTCCGGCATTTTAATGTTGGCAGTACCGGGATTATTGGTGAACATGTTGCAATTGGGGACGATGTCGACCATGTGGATTCGCATTGTCGGGGTCGTTTGGCTCGTATTCGGTGTGTGGCTCTTAACCTTGTGGAACGCCGACTACACCAAAGGTGGCGCGATATTTGCCATGATCGTTCTAGAGCTCAACGGATTACTGTTGCTATGGGCGGCTTTTCTAGGCGGCTTTGGCGTAGGCATGCTGGGGATTATCGCCCTGATTGGTACAGCGTTGTTTATTTTTTATGTCGCGGTGCAGTGGTGGCTGGTTCGGCCGCATCTGGGCTAAACAAGACCTAAGTCGTGCAGGGCACTCCCCCCTTTTAAACGAGGTTCTGGGGAGTGCCCTGCACGCGTAACACAACCATCATCAAGCCGGTCGATTTTGGCCGCTTATGAACAGATCCGGCCGAGCAGACTCATACGCCTTGGCAAACTGAAAACAAACCGCATCTTCATAAGGGGGCGCCACCAACTGCATACCAATAGGCACATTTTCAGCGGTACGGCCGGCCGGTATAACCAGTACCGGACAGCGGTTTAGCATGTTAAACGGATAGGTCATGACCCAGCCAAATTTCGCATCGACCTCTCTTCCATTTACCTGTAAAGACATCGTCCCATAGCTAAAATCGGCCGGGACACCGGGCAACGCCACCGTGGGGGCAAGCAACAGATCGTACGACTCATAAACTTTTGCCAGCTTAATCATATTTTCCCCAGAAACCTGAGCCGCCCGAAGTGCATCGGCCGAGGTTGTCTGCTTACCCCGCTCAACCATAAAGCGGCAGTAGTTGGTCATTTTTCCTGGGTCTTGCTCGTAAAAATCTTGCATACTTGAGCCAAACATGCCGGAAGTTAAGTAATCCATCGTCGATTTCAAAGTTTCAACCGTCCAACCCAAATCAACCGGTTCAACGATCGCGCCTAAGTCTTCAAAGATTGAACAGGCCAACTCAACCTGCTTTCGCACTGCAGGATCAATTTCTTTATAGCCAAGGTCGATTGACAGGGCGATTCGCTTCCCTTTGATAGACGGGTAACTAAACGGCAATTCAAGTTTCGGCTTCAAGCTGGTCATATCGGCCGGATGCGGACCCGCCATAATGTTTTGCAAGGCGATGCAATCATCAACCGTTCGGGCCAACGGCCCCCCATGGCTGTAAGGCTCCAAGTTCCACGGAGCCCCTTCAGGGTTTCGCCCATAAGGGGGTTTGTACCCGACCAAGCCACACATCGATGCCGGAACCCGGATCGAACCACCAATATCAGATCCATTGGTCAGAACCGTCGTTCCGGCCGCCAAAGCCGCCGCGCCACCACCGGTCGACCCCCCAGGGGTCACGGCCGGGTTCCACGGATTTCTGGTAATCCCCCACACTTTAGACCATGTAAAAACGGCTGATGAAAACTCTGGGGTTGTGGTGCGTGCATGCACAATCGCACCAGCATCTATCGCCCGCTCTACGATAAATGTCGTTGTATCAGGGACAAAATCCTTGATAAACCAAGATCCGTTGCTCATCGGCTTCCCGGCGATTTCTGACTCATCTTTCACTGCAAAAGGGATGCCTTCTAGCGGCCGATTGGTCCCCTGCATATACGCCTGCTCCGCTTTTTTTGCCAACTCTAAAGCCTCATCGTAGTGGGTGTACGAAAATGCGTTTATCGTGGGCTCAACCGCTTCAGCTCGGGACACAATCGCCTGCATAAGCTCCACCGGGGATAGTTTTCGGGTTTTAAATAGATCGAGGATTTCAAGGGCTGATAAAAAACAGAGATCGTGCGACATTTTCTCTTCTCCTTTTGGTGTTCCGTGGAACGTAATCACCACAAATTTTAGCTCAATTTTTCAGATTCAAACATTGAAATACCTCTAAGGTGCGTGTATTTTTTGTTGTTTGCCCATCTTAATATGGTAGGGGATAGGCGCTCGCATGAATGGTCTGGATCATGGGAAACATCACAGCGAGTGTCTCTCCCCGGCATGGTTTGTTTTCTTGCATCGGAAAATGGGCACTATCGCTTCGCTTACACCCGCATCAAATTGATCCCAATTGTAGATTCGCTACTGCGAGTGCCTATCCCCTACGATTATTTTCAATTATCAACAATTTACCTGCGCACCCATACCCCTGATCGAACAAAAGCTAGTTTGTGCATTTGAACAAGGTCCGGTACATTGCACATTTTAAAGATTAAAGGAGTGGAACTATACAGGTGAGCGATTATTTCCCCTAGATTGGGGCAGTTTTCAGCTAGATTATGCGTTTAACACATATCCCTGTGTCAAACTGCACCAATCTGCTAAGCAACTTTGGCCGTCCTGTATAGTTACAAGAGGAGAAATGTTATGCCCCATTTAGACCCATTACCCCGTGAAGAGCTGCCTCAATACGAAGAGTTATTTGAACGTTACGACCGCATCCGTGGCTTTTTGCCAAATTCGATCTTGACGATGGGAAGACGGCCGAAAATAGCCGATGCCTTTATGCAACTCAATCAGGCGATTTTATACGAAGGCACTGTCCCAGAAGAGCTAAAAATGATGATCAGCCTCATCACCTCGGCCGTGACCGGCTGTAAATATTGCCAATCTCACATGACCAATCTATCGGCCGTCTACGGTGCGTCTGATGAAAAGATTCGGGCCGTTTGGGAATACGAAACGAGTCCGCTCTTTTCAGATGCGGAACGGGCCGCTTTACGTTTGGCCTATCACGGCGCACTTGTGCCAAATGGGGCCACGGCCGAGCATTTTGATGAAGTAAAAAAACATTTTAATGAGGCTGAAATCGTCGAGATCGTCGCGGCAATCTCACTATTTGGCTACCTCAATCGCTGGAACGACACAATGGCCACCGACCTAGAAACACCCCCGGCCGAAGTCGCCGAACGAGCGATCGGCCCCATCGGCTGGGATGCAGGGAAACACGGTTAACGCACCAATCGATGGCAAACTTTAAAGAGCAATTAAGTCGATATCCGGCCGTTGAAGATCTGGCTCGGCGGGCAAAGAAGCGCTTGCCCCATGTCGCATGGGAATATTTAGACATGGGCACCGGCTCTGGGGCGGGGGTCAGGCGCAACCGAGACGGGTTAGATGCGATCAACTTTTTGCCCCGGTTTATGCGCGGGGTCCAAGAGCAAGCATTGAAGACAACCCTGATGGGGCACCAGTACGAAGCGCCATTTGGCATCGCCCCGGTCGGTTTAACCGGCCTCATGTGGCCCCGCACCGAAATTATCCTTGCGCAAACGGCCGCGAAATACCGCATCCCCTACACGCTCAGCACCGTCGCGACCCAAACGCCCGAAGCGGTAGGGCCACACGTTGGCGAGATGGGTTGGTTTCAGCTTTATCCGCCGCGCAAGCCGGAAATTCGGGCCGATGTCCTGAAGCGGGCCAAAGACAGCGGCTTTCACACGCTGGTCATTACGGCCGACGTACCGGCCCCTAGTCGACGGGAACGTGCAACCCGTGCGGGGCTGTCGATGCCACCTCGCATTACCCCCCAATTTGTCTGGAGTGGCATTACCCATCCCGCTTGGACGATTGCCACGCTCCGTGAAGGATTACCGACGCTGCGAACCGTGCATAAATATGCGGGAACCGGCTCGATAAAACATGTGTCTAGCTTTGTTAACCAGAACTTTGGCGGCACGCTTGACTGGCACTATTTAAAAGAGGTCCGTGATTTATGGGATGGCCCTTTTGTGATCAAAGGGATCTTGCACCCCGATGATGCGGAGGAAGCCATTAAAGTCGGCGTAGACGGAATTCAAGTCTCGAATCATGGGGCTAGGCAGCTGGATGGCACCCCGGCCGCCATTGGTGCCTTACCCGCCCTGGTTGAACGCATCAACGGTCGGGCAGCGGTCATTTTTGATAGCGGCGTCCGTTCAGGTCTCGACATCATTCGTGCATTGGCCCTTGGGGCAGATTTTGTCATGCTCGGCCGCCCGTTCATTTATGGGGTATCGGCGTTTGGCAACACGGGTGGCGACCATACGGCTGAAATCCTAACCGCTGATCTTAAATCGAACATGGCTCAGTTAGGCGTGCAAACGATTGAAGAGGTCAAAGGGTTGACGCCTGCCTAAAGCAAATCATCAAACTCAATTTGAACTTCCTCTATATTCAAAAACTGACTACGTGATACCCTGAGTTTTGTATAGGCACTAATTGCAACGGATTACACCGATTTACCCGGAAATACGATTCTAAATCAGCGAAAATTTGGGCCATCCGTGGCAAAAGACCGCCGACTAGATAGTCCCCTCAAGGCAGACCCCGATCGAGCGGCTAGACACAACGCCCTAACCGGCTTTTGAGTTTAAAAACAAAAAGTGCTCGCGCCCCAATCCTTTTGAAAGGATTGAGACAGCGAGCACCATTAAATTTAATCGATGTCGATCTTGCTAAAAACTAGTTAAAGCTAAACTCTTTTTGCCGTTTGCGGTAAACCCGAAACACCAAGAAGAAGAAGACCAACACACAGAATACGGCGAACAGTGGGACTAAAATCGCCATAAACGAAACGAAGAATGCGGTCACATCTTCGATGATACTGACAGCCCAGTTGCCTGTGCCGACAGACGCGGCCGTTACGACCGGCCGAACGGTAGCTTTGGTCGCATGCACACCACCAGCCAGCATAATGCCAAGAATTACGGCAACCAGCGGGTTGACCTCGGTGATAATGTTGGCCTGCGAGGCGAACATCAGGGCACCGGCCGCCGGTCTGACGAGCGTTTGCACCATGTCGTTCACCGAGTCGACAGCGGGTATTTTATCGACAAAAATTTCAACCAACAGCAAGACAGACAGCAGGCCGATGACCCACCAGCTCTCCATGATGTTGAACGGCTCGCCTAAATCTAGCCAGCCCAAGCGCCCCAATACCGACACCATTAACATCGGGATATAGGCGTTTAATCCAGCGCTGGTTGATAAACCAAACGCACTACCAATTCCAAGTAACGCTTCCATCATTCATTTTCCTACCGATGATTTGGGAAAGATGATGCTGGTTTGGCTCTGTGCCAATCAGCCAACCACGGTTCCCAAACCAATGTCGCAATCCAATACGCAATAGTTGAATTGTCAGTTGTATTAGGCTTGTTCAACTCGATGTCCCATCGACTCGATCTGCACCTTTAAGGCGGCCAGCGATTCGGCCGAAACCCCTGAATCATACCCGATATCAAAGCGCAGGGTCCCATCGGTTAAATGGGAATCGATCGCGCTAATGTTTATCCCCAGCTCTTCGAACGGCCGTAAAATCTCACGCAACATGCCCACTTCATCTTTTTCGGTCAAGATCGAAAGAGAGCGTCGTTCTAGATTCGCCAATCGTTCAAGCGTCACAATCCCCTGCATGTTCATTTTGTTCATGTAGGGCTTACTGGGGGCGGTGGTGTCATAAAAGCCGCGAAACAGATCGGTCAACGTGCTGATGTCGCTGAGCGGCACATTTGAAAGGGCTGAAGCAAATCGATGGTAGATCTCTCGGCCGCGCGGTTGGTCCATTAATCGGCCGATAATTTCGGCTGAAAGATCGGGACTCTGCACCAAAACGCGCCACAGACTGAGATAAAACAGTTTAAAGTTGGCCGTTGCCGCACTGTTTAGCAAATCTAAATCTGTTTCTAGTTCCGCAAACAAATTGGCAACCAAACGTAAAATCAGATGGGGCACCAACTGAAGCAGACACATCAGTTCGTCGTGATCTTCTAGAGAATCCACCTGATGCACGTTCATCTCAGCATGTTCATACAGCTCTAGCGCCAATGCGTGAGCGGCTGCCCCGTTTTCGCCATATGGAATCAGGAGGACATTTTGATTTTTCCACGGTTGGTCCGCTTTACACAGGGGATGGGTGGCACACAGCGAAGCGCCGGCCGTGTCTAGCTTGTGAAAGCTGTCAGCTAGCAAATCTTTAATCGACCCATTTTCTAAAATGACAAAGTCAGACGCATCGGGCCGCTGGGCTATCGTATCTAAAATCTGCGGGATAATCTCCATGGGAAACACAGAGATATAGACGGTTTTGACTTGGTCTAAAAGAGCCTCTAGTGACAGGCTGTCGGGTAAAGATGGATCTGAAACGAAGACCTGATAGCCTAATTCTGTAAAGTACCGCGTAACAAGACGGCCGATCGTCCCCCCTCCACCAACAACCCCAATTTGCTTCATATCGCTCATTCTGTTTCGAGTTCGTCTACCATTTTGTCAAATGTTTCATTTATCTCGATCGGTTCCGTTTTGCTGAGATTTTCGTGACGCATGATCAATTTACCGCCGGGGCCATCTGGCATCTCCATCATGTCAACAAATTTTTCACCAAAGATAATGTCGTCTTTATGGTAGAAGTTATTGGCTTGAACCGTTTGTAAAAAGGTTGAATCAATCCCTTCAAAAGAGGTGACAAAGAATGTTACCCGTTCATGAAATTCTTCAGGTTTCATGGAGAAGAATGGACTATTCTCATCTACTGTGTGCATGGCGATCATGGATAGTGCAAACAATGGCATTTCGTCCCGCTCTAGCTTGAGCGGGAAAAAGCGGCGCATCTCATGCCCTTCTTCTGTAACGACTTGCATCAACACGCTTAGCTTCAATTTGGCGTTAATAATTCGGTTATCAGCCCGCTCGTTAGCAAGACGAAAGTGAATGGTCATTTTGCCATCGCGGGGGTGAACGACCATATTTTGACTGTAATCGATGCGAGCTGACGGGCGGGAGAATTTTGAAAAGACAAGCCCTGTTCCCATTGCGACGGCAACTAGCCCGATAAAAGATTCAATGGTGACCAGTATATTGCCAAAGGTTGATGTCGGGCTCATTGAGCCATACCCAATGGTAGAAAAGGTTTGAACTGAGAAGTGAAAGCTTTGTAACCAAGTGCCATCTGAATTAACAGCGTTGGGCGCGACCCAATACAATGTGCCGAATATAAGATTTAAAACTATATATGCCACGAAGCCATAGGCAAATAGCTGCCACCAAGATGCACCTAACAATGTGTAATAAGCATCTGTGATAAAAGGGAGCCCATACAGGCCTGTAATTTCGTACTCAGGAACTAGTGAGTTGTCAGACTTGACTCGACGTGTTTTAGATTTAGCCATACTGTAGATTTTACCTGATTTTTGAGATGAGAGTTTGGTCCTGATAAAAAAGAATTTGATTACAAAATTTTAACGACATCGGACAAGGTTTTCGTCTATAATCCCATTCGGTTTTGTTGAACTGCTACAACAAAGTTCAATCAGCCACACACCACATAACCAGCGGCACAGACAAAGAC
>JAHDEB010000139.1:1661-3625 GCA_020629055.1 Chloroflexota bacterium | reverse complement strand
CTACAACAAAGTTCAATCAGCCACACACCACATAACCAGCGGCACAGACAAAGACAAAACGTAATTGTTCAGCCCCCCCACTATTTGCGTCAGATTGGGCCAGTTCTTAGCTCATCTTTCCGCAGAACACAGATCCTTTTGTCAAACTGGACCAACCTGCTGGATAAATACGGCATAACTTGATTAATTTACGACAATGGCAACAACACGCCCTAACCCTGTACCAACGACAGGTGCAGATGGGGGAAAAGGCGATCTTATGGGAAGCGACACCGGGAGCTGGTAAAACAACGGCCGCCCTGCAACTTTGCCTACACCAAATCGAAGAAGCTGGAAGCAAAAACATTGTCATTGTGGTGCCGACCACCCATCTTAAACAACAGTGGGCGACCTCAGCCGCACGTTTCAACATCGACATCGACAACAACTATCGCACCAAATGGGGTTTAGGACGGGACTATGACGGTCCGGCCGTAACCTATCAGCAGGTCGCCAACAATCCGGCATCGTTCCGGGCGCTGGCCAAAAACGCGGTCGTTGTGTTAGACGAGATTCACCATGCCGGGGTAGGCCACATGTGGGGAGAGGCGTTAGAAACCGCATTCACCCCGGCTCGTTTTGTGTTGGCCTTATCGGGCACCGCTTTCCGGTCCGATAATTCAGCGATCCCATTTGTGTCGTACAACGACTCGGGTGAAAGTCGGCCGGACTATGTGTACGGGTACAGTCAAGCGATTGAAGATGGGGTCTGTCGGCCGATCGCATTTTTCACCTATGGTGGGGAAGTTGCCTGGATGGAAGCGGGTGAAACGGTTGAAACCGGCTTTACTGAAGATTTGTTTGGCAGCATGGCGGCCCGCCGTTTGCGCGTGGCCTTAGAGCCGGACAGCGGCTGGGTTGAACCGATGATTCAGGATGCCCACAAAATGTTGGTTGAAACCCGCCGTACCCATCCCGATGCGGGCGGATTGCTGGTGGCGGCCGACCAAGAACATGCCCGCAGTTTGGCAAAACTTTTATCGCAGATTAGCGGCACCGTTCCGACCGTTGTGCTATCTGATGACCCTGAAGCCTCTAAAAAGATTAAGCAGTTTGGCAACTCGAGCTCTGAATGGATTGTGGCCTGCAATATGGTCAGTGAAGGGGTTGATATTCCCCGGTTACGCGTGGGGGTTTACGCGACAACGATTTCAACCAAGATGTATTTTCGCCAATTCTTGGGGCGCATGGTGCGGGTTACCCCTGATCTAAGCGGGGTGCAGGTCGCCTATGTTTATCTGCCGGCCGATCCTCGTTTAAAACGATTGGCACAAGAGGTTGAGTCTGAGATCGCCCACGTGTTAAAACGTCGGCCAGATTTAGATTGGCGCAATGAGGCGGATAGCAGCGGAGACACGGCCGAGCCGGGTGACCCAGCCTGGAGCGCGCTTTATTCGAGCAACAGCGGCTTAGACGCGGTCATTTTGGGTGGTCAGCAGCTCGCGTTGTTTGATGACCCCGCTTTGGCACCCTCGGCCCAACCGTTAGACATGATGCAGGCGAAGATTCGGCAAAAAGTTGAAGAGCGGGTTGCAGAACCCCTGACCCTGTCTGAGAAAAAAGAGAACTTGGCCAAACGGATTACCGGACTGGTCGGCCGGTATCACTTCAAAACAAAAATGCCCTACCCTGAAATTCATGGGATGCTAAACCGACGGCAGGGTGTGCGCAGTCAGGCGACCTGCACGTTGGAACAGCTGGAAAAACGGGTCACAATGTTGCAGAAACTTTTATAGTCGGAAACCTAATCGAATCGGTCTAAAAATCGCTTGATCGTATTGATAAATTCTTTGTAATCTGGCTTCCAAAGCTCATGTCCCGATTCAGGGAATTCAACAATCTCCGCTTGTGGCACATGCAATCTATATTTTTCGGCCGTTTCATCCGTTAACCGAGATCCGTCCTGCATTCCTCGCAACACAAGG
>JAHDEB010000139.1:0-1561 GCA_020629055.1 Chloroflexota bacterium | reverse complement strand
ACCTCTTCTGAATCATTTGCCAAACCGTCAATGACGTGGGGCTTTGCTACGTCTGGGGAAATATGCTCTTTGACCAAAGCTGGCCATTCTGGGGGTATTTTCCGATATATCGCAGGATAATCAACGATGATCAAAGCGCTCGGCAGGGTCTGTGTCTTTGAGCAAAATTGTATCGCATATGGCACCCCCATCGAGAATGCGATTAACACATAACGAGACAATCCGACATGCTTGATAACCGTTTCAATATCATGGGCATGATCCTCTAGCTTGTATCCGTTTAATGGTGCATCACTTTTTCCCCGCCCCCTTAAACTTAAAGCCACACAACGCCGTGGAGATAATGATTTAAATTCAGTTCTATACTGCTCGGCCGTGCCAAAAGCACCTGGAACAAATATCACAGGGATCTGATTAGGGTCAGCCCCTTCGCTCGTTAAATAGTGCAGCTGCACACCATTGTTATTGGCCCATTTTCCATTTATCTGTTCCATAACTGCCTCTTTGTCCGCTCTACCTAATCTACCAGCCTATTTCCCAATATGCATCGCCACGACCGGTTGCTGTTTGAATCGCTTGCTGTACATATGGAATGACGTTTTCTGGCAGATTGTCTAAATCAGCCCATAAAATCTGATCACACTTATCAGGTTCCGCATTGTGCGGTTCCCCATCCCATTTGTCGCACTTAAAAAAGAAATCAAGATAGATCCGTTTTCCTTTTGTGTTGCGGTGCAGTACGCTCACAAACTCTAAGTCATCTCGTTTAACTTGGATGCCGGCTTCTTCTTCAGCTTCGCGAACCAGGGCATCACGAACCGTTTCATCCGATTCAACATGTCCTGCGACTAGGCTGTAATTGCCGTCTTCGTACCCGGTGTTGTACCGTCGAGAAAGCAGAACTTGATTCGGTTTTAACAGAATTAGATAGCAGGCGGTGTGAAATGGTTTTTCTCTTTTACTCATCTGTTCATTGTACCAGCAAAACGGTGCGCTGCCCACAGGTTGGGTCTTGGAAAACGATGTTGACATGTTTTAGCCCGGCCGCAAACAAAATCGATTTATATTCTTCTGGATCTAGGCTTGAATGGTAAACCTGCTCCCCAGCCACAGCGCCTAAAACTTCTCCAGATTCATGGCCTATCGTCAGCATCAACGCGCCACCCGGCCGTAAATGATCTAAAAAGCGTTGTAACGTGCTCCGTTGTTCATCCGGGTTTAAATGAAAGAAGCTGTCCCAAGCGACAATGCCATCGACCAGACGACCGAGATCAAGCGTGCGCATATCGGCCGAGGCCCAGCTGTGCTTGGGATAACGGCGAGCGCATATTTCAATCATCGCTGGGGCCGCATCGATGCCGGTGAGGTTAAAGCCTTGATCGATCAAGTATTTGGCGATCGGCTCTCCGGAACCGCAGCCAACATCAAGGATGTCACCACCGGCCGGAAGCAAGCTTACAAACTTGTCGAGCCACCCTTTTTCAAGCAATGTACGCAGCCGCTGCTCGTCCCATGTTTGGGCATTCCGTTGGTAAACGCCTTGCATCGTTTGTTGGTGAAT
>JAHDEB010000138.1 GCA_020629055.1 Chloroflexota bacterium | reverse complement strand
GGGTGAGGGGCTGAACTTCGTTCAGCTTAAGCCCAACAGGGTTGGGCCGTCCACCTCCCCTAGCCCGACCCAACTCTGTTGGGTTTTAGCTAAACCTTGTTTAGCCGCTCATAGGAGGGGAACCAACCAGACCTGTATAGTCACGAAATATTTATTAAACAGTCTATAAGACGGGGCTAAAACTTAAACTTGTTAGTAGATAAACATGGAATACTCGAAAAAATGAATCTAAAAAAAATAATACTCGTTCCAATTCTTTGCATCTTGATCAGTTTGATCGGTTGCTCCTCTGAACTATTTCAGCCTGAACCAACGGCAACACCTCTGCCGACAGCGACACCTATTCCAACAGCAACACCGGTTGGCTATATAGAAGACTGGGAACTGGTCTGGCAGGATGAGTTTGATGGTACCGAGATCGATCTTGAAAAATGGAGTCACGAGGTCAACGGGAAAGGTGGTGGTAATCAAGAGCTTCAGTATTACACTGACTTCCCTGAAAATTCCCGTGTAGAAAATGGAAATTTAGTGATCGAAGCCCGTGAAGAACGGTATATCGGCCGGGATTACACCTCTGCCCGTTTGCGCACATTGGGCAAAGGTGATTGGAAGTACGGTCGTTTTGAAGCCAACATCCGTTTGCCAGAAGGGCAAGGGATTTGGCCCGCATTCTGGATGTTGCCGACCGCCTGGCGTTATGGTGGCTGGCCCACCAGCGGTGAAATTGATATCATGGAATTGGTCGGTCATCTGCCTGGTCGCACCCATCACACCCTGCACTACGGATCCCTAGGCAACCACATTTACACCGGTGACCATTTTGACCTTCCGGCCGGAGAGAAATTTATCGACGATTTCCACGTGTTTGCCATCGAATGGGAAGAAACTGAAATGCGTTGGTACATTGATGGGGAGCTGGTTCAGACGCAAAATAAGTGGGAAACAAAAAATCATCCATTTCCGGCCCCATTTGATCAAGAGTTTCATATCATCCTAAATTTGGCCGTTGGTGGAAATTGGCCAGGTAGCCCAAACGCAACAACAGAATTCCCGCAGAGGATGGAAGTTGATTACGTACGGGTATATCAGCGGCCGGCAAGCGAATAATAAGCGAGAGTTTTAAAGGTATCGATTGATGTTTAAGAGCAGCTACAAAGCCAAACGGGGCCGGATCGGCCTCCTTCTGATCTCCCCGTGGGTGATCGGCTTTGTGCTGCTTAAATTACTGCCGGTTTTGGCATCGTTTGTTTTTTCATTGACAGACTTTAATATGCTCAAGCCGCAAGACATCGGGTTTATCGGTCTACAAAACTATGCAGCTTTGCTTCAGGATGAAACGCTGTGGAGCGTTCTGTTTGGCACCATTGGCCTGGCGATTATCACAGTGCCATTGCAGCTGGTGTTTGCCCTGTTGCTAGCTGCATTGCTCAGCAGCGAGGCGATTATCGGCAGAAACTTCTACCGCACGCTGATATTTTTACCCAGCATTATTCCCGGTATCGCTGTGTTTTCTGTTTGGTTCGGTTTTGTAGACCCAACCAGTGGCTGGCTGAATCAGTTGATCATGGAACCTTTGGGATTGCCCCCATACCCCGGCCCCAACTCTGAATCCGGCCGTAATTTACTGCTTATCCTGCTTTCTTTGTGGAACATAGGCCCGGCGTTCCTCATCTTATCAGGGGCGATGATGGGTGTCCCCAAAGAGCTATATGAAGCGGCCCGTGTAGATGGGGCCGGACCTGTTTATCGGTTGATCAACATCACACTGCCGGTGATTTCCCCCGCTATCTTTTTTAGCCTGTTGATTTCTTTGATTACCGTTTTTGGCGGCTCAGTGCTGCTTGATCGCAGCATCTCTTTTTCAAGCGGGTTTCAATCACCGGTTGATTGGTATATCGCCGAAATCATGTTTGGCAAACAGGCGTTGGGCTATGCGGCCGGCATCGCTTGGATCATGTTCATGCTTGTGATGGGGATTGCCATTTATCTGTTTAAAACGGCCGATCGTTGGGTGTTTTATCCGGTTGATTAGAAGACAAGAATTAAAGATACAAGAGGCAAGAGCAAGAGACTAGATCGCCGCTCAAAAACTACGAAACCGATATGTCATTAAGAATCTGGGACAATGTAGGAAAAATAACCATCAACCTTATCGTGTTGCTGGTTGTGGTTGTCTACCTGTTTCCCATCAGCTACATGGTTCTGACGGCGGTTAAAGATGAAGCGCAATTTGGTGATCCAAATGCACCGGTTTGGCCCAGCCGGAAAGTTGAACTGGACTACGAGGGAGAGCTGTACCCATTGCACATTGTGCCATTTGAGGATGGGGAAAGAGAATTGTTGCTGGTGCAACCGCGACGAAACGAGAGCCAGTTTATAGATCCGGCCGCACCTGAAGCGGGCTTAATTGAATGGGAAGGGAGCTGGCGAAAACTGGAACCGGTTTATGAAAACTATTTCACGTTTCAAGCGTTTACCGACTGGTTTGAGATTTTAGATTTTCGTCAGGTTGGCTATAACACCCTTGCCGTTGTGGGGCTGACAGAAATCGGTGTGGTTATCGTTTCAGTTTTAGTCGCTTACGGCTTTGCTCGTTTTCCGATCCCATACGGGAATGTTTTGTTTCTGATCCTAATCGGAACCATTATTTTGCCCGAAAAAATCACCCTGATCCCTACCTATTTCGCCTTTATCAACCTGTTGGATTGGCAGGGAACTTGGTGGCCGTTGATCGCCCCCCACTTTTTCGGCAGCGCTGTGTTGATCTTTTTATTGCGCCAAAACTTTCGCACCATTCCAAAAGAGCTAGAAGATGCTGCTCTGATTGATGGAGCAGGGCCGTTGCGAATTTTATTCTCGGTTATTTTGCCGATGACGTGGCCAACGGTGGTCACCGTCGCTTTGCTACATTTCTTTTTCATTTGGAACGAAACCCGGCTCGCCTCCCTTTATCTACTTTCAGCCCCAGATAAACATCCGTTGGTATCTAGCATGTTGGCTCGGGGCGGCTTCATTTCCGGGGCGAATAACTTGCAGGCACGTGCACTGATCACCATGATTGTGCCAACGGCCGTGCTGTTCTTGTCTCAAAAATTCTTTATGCGCGGCGTGCAGATTACAGGGTTGGAAAAGTAAAGAGATGAGAGAAGAGAGAAGAGAAACTTCAAACCTAAACCCTATAGTCAACATTATTTTGATGTGGTCATGTTGGGCCGCTCTTCTGCTGGGCTTTCAGGCGTTTGCTAGCGCTCGTTTGCAACCAGAACGGCCGGACGATGCCTTGTTTTGGACCGCGACTGAAACGACGCTTGGTTCACAAGACGAAAAGATCTATCTGAACGAGCCGTTTATGAACAACCAGGTGGCTTGGGATTCTGAGTTTTACCTGTCGATTGCGATTGTTGGTTATCAAGATCCGGCTGTCCGTGGCGTTCAAATGACCGGTGCACAGGCGATCGAAATCCGGCCGGGCGTGTCGATGCCGCTCGTTTCAGAAATCGGGGAAGAGCTTTCACTCAATTTCGCCTTTTTACCCTTTTACCCGGTCATGATGCGGCTGGTGAGTGTCCCCTTGCGCGTGTTTGGGCTTAATCCCATCGCCACTGCGACCCTTGCAGGGGTCATGGTTTCACTCCTTGGCACACTGGGTGCCATGGTTGCCCTATTCGATTTAACCAACGATGAGTTGGGTGAAGCTGGGGGCTATCGCACCGCTTTTTATCTGATCGCATTTCCGACAGGCATGTTCTTGGCACAGGTCTATACAGAAGGGCTGTTTGTCGGGCTGGCTTTTGGTGCTTTGGCCCTGACACGGCGCAATCGGTGGGGATGGGCGGCCGTGCTAGCGGTATTGGCGACTTGGACCCGTGCTGTTGGCGTGGCGCTCTTCATCCCGCTGATTTATCCTTGGCTGCAAAGTGGCGATTGGATGGACTTAGATTTAGAATGGCGGGAGCTTTATTTTAAAGGGATTCCGTGGCGTGCAATCGGCCGAGCGTTTATCCACCTATCGCCACTAATCGCCTTTTTGCTTTGGCGGTTTTCTTTCTATGGATTGGCCTTTAACGTGGTTGAAGATCTGTTTTTCGGCCGTGGCGCGTTTCAATTTGGCACCTCGTTTTTTGGCTGGATCAATGCGTTCCAAACGATTTTTGATGGGGAAAACGGCCAGCGCTCGACCTACTACATGATTGAGTTTGGGGGGATTGTGTTGGGCATTTGGGCCTGTTTAGCCACACGTAAACGATACCCGGCCGTGAGCTGGTACGGTCTGGTTGCTATCCTGCTCGCTTTGACCAGCGGCCCACCGCAGGGGATGCACCGCTATATCTTGGCCGCGCCGTCTGTGTTTATCTTTTTGAGCAGATTGGGGGAACGGGAATGGTTTGACCGCGCTTGGACAATTTTGAGCGTTCTATTGCTCGGGCTGTTGGCGATGCTATTTACGTTTAACTTTTGGGTGGGTTAGCACTATTGGCTGATACAAGCTTGCATCCAATCACTGACTTTTTGCAGGGTACCTGCCAGATCATCGGCCGAAGAGTCGATCAGGGCCATATTCCGGCCGTCTGTTTGCCCATTGTCGATTAACCATTGATTAAAGCGCAGCTGTTCTGTAACAAACGGATCCTGCCCACTGCCGCGCCATTCCGGCCGGGCTTTTAGCCGTCGGGCTAATTCTTCACCCTTGCAAACCAGCGCCAAAAAGTGGAGCCCAGAGAAATAGCGGGCTTCGACACACTCAATAACATTGTCAGGAATCGCTCCGGCGTTAAACAAAACGACCGGCCGACCCGATTGACCGATATTTTTCGCCATGCGTAGCCACGTTTCATAAAACTCCCGATAGCTGTTTTCCGGGCTGTTAAATTCACTGCGCCACAGCAAATCCCCGTCAAGCAAGACCGCCTCTTTAAAAACACCGGTCAGTGCATGACATACCGTTGATTTCCCTGCGGCTGAAGGGCCACTAACAATCATCAGCGGCATAAAATTAAATGGGTGAACATGGTCGCATTCGGGGCAGGTGATTGTTCCGTTTTCAACATCTACCTCTTTATCGGCTCGATACATGCCACACTCAATACACACATTTAGCATCTTTCTTGTTCCTCTTTTTCTTCTCTGCTGTTATAAACTTCTACCGCTCACGCTGCACCGTTTCGTCAATTGCGCCCAATAACGATAGTTCGCCCGTCGCATCATAATCAAGCGTCCAAAACATGACACCACCGACTTCATTTAACGCCTGTTCGGTTTTAGTTTTGATGGTCGGGATGCCGTTATAACTTTCCAACGAACCGTTTGAGTCTATCTGGTCAGCCATTGCGGCATCCGGCTGCCCATCGACAATCTTTTTGAATGGAATTCCGCCCGGCCGACTGTAAAACGGTAGTCCGATGACCAGCTTTTCAGGGGGCAAGCCGCGCTCTAGCCAATAGTTTAGCCCCGTTTCAAACTGCTCCATCGATCCGTGATTGACATCGTCGTAGGTCATCACGTTGACGAAGTCAAAAATTTCGAACGTTTCGTCCGGCACACCTTCCGCGTTCGAGCCGTGACTAACAACGGCCGTAGTGATCAGCTTGTCAGGCATCGCGGCGTCAATCTCTTGCATTAGCTTCAGGTAGTTTGATGCCGATTCCCCAGCCTGCGGATACTCCCAATCGACATCTGCACCGTCAAGCCCGTACTCATCTACAATCGCTTTGAGGTTGGTTACAAACGCCGTACGTGTGACAGGATCGGCCGCCATCGCCTCGAACTCCTTCTCCCAGCCCCATCCGCCAACTGAGATTAATACCTGCACATCGGCCGCATGGGCATCGGTGACAATCTCTTTTAATTTCCAACCATTGACCAGCTTGGCAAAGGTCCCGTCATCATTGGGCAGCAAAAAAGAGTAGTTGATATGGGTCAGCCGCTCATACGGGATTGTGCCAGGGATGATGTTGGTGGTGACATAGGCGACGACTCGAAATGGAGCCGGTTCAGCCGTCGGTTGCACGGTGGGTGCTTCTTGTGTGGGGGGCAAATTATTTTCCTCAGAGGCGGATGGAATCGTTGCTGATGGCTGGGTTGCACAGCCGAAAAGCAACAAACTTAGGCAGATGAAAGCTAGCGTCTTTTTGATCAATCCAATTCTCCAAAATTAAAACGATAAGCCGAGTCGATCGTCCGTCCCGGCTCAAAGTTTGACATTAAATAGCTCAACGACTCTTCACGTTCGGCCGTTGAGCTTTCAGTTGAATCTAACAGTTCTCGGCAATATGCAAAAATATCTTGCGCAATTCGTTCACATCGATAATAGGCCAAGGCAACCCTGCTCAGGTTTGCTTCACCGTAGCTTTTGTAGAAGATAGCCTGCTCTTCATCCGAAGTTAGGCCGGTCGCCAGTAGGGCGCCACCAATATACATCAAATCTCGTTCTTTGGGGGCCAGTACGGGATCGTCCCAGTCGACGATGCGTATCGATTCATCAGCGAGAATGAGCAGGTTGCCTGCGTGTAAATCCGAATGGCAAACAACAAACGGCAGCTCTTCCGCCTGTGTCGCGATGGCTAAGCGTTCAACCCGGCCGAGTAATTCTAAAATTTCCGCTTGTTTGCTGTTTAAGAACAGACTGAGTTTGTGAGCGATCGGATCAGAGAAGCTTTGCTTTGCCGTCTGCTCCAGATACTGCTTAACGTGATCACAAACCGTGGTGTCAAAATTTTCTTGACGCATTGCACGGGTGATGCTTTTTGGTGGTTTAATCGTATGAATTTGCTTTAGTGCCTGGCCAAAGCTGTCCCAATTCTGGGTGGATAGCCGTCGTTCATAACCATCTTGCCCTTCGATAAACGGATAGAGGATTAAATGGCAGTTAGCCAACGGCTGCCACGATTTTCCATGACGATTTTGTATGACAGGGATGATTGAGCCTGATCGATTTTGACTTAAAAACATCGGTAGCTCGACCGATAATGGGTCAAAATCGCCGCGGCGCAGTTTGACAAACAGCCGTTCTCCGGCCGCTGTTTCCGCCTTGTAAACGGCCGAATCAGCATCTGCTCCCAGAGAAAGGGGGGCTAAATTTTTAATCGATAACAGAAAATCATTTTCCAAAGATTCGATTATTTTTTCCGGATGAATAAACATATATTTTGTTTTCCCCCCTTTTCACCCCGATATTTTTAGTTATAATAGCCTCAGGTTGGCAGACCGATTCTCCCTTTTTCTCTTATCTAAGACAAAACACAATCGAATACAAACCACTTAAAGGATCTAATCATGAGTGAACGTACGGAAGCGATTCTGTCGCAGATGACCCTGAAAGAAAAGATCGACATGCTGGCCGGAGCCGATTTCTGGACCACTGTTCCTAATGAAAGAGTTGGTATTCCCGCCATGAAAGTGACCGATGGGCCTAACGGTGCTCGCGGCGGCGAATTTGGTATGGGACCCTCGGCCGCCTGTTTGCCGGTCGGCATCGCCATTGGTGCCACTTGGAATCCGGAGCTGGTCGAACAGTTAGGGGGCTTGCTGGCAGATGAAGCCAAAACCAAAGGGGCTAGCATTTTACTGGCACCCACAATCAATACCCATCGTTCAACGTTAAACGGCCGAAATTTCGAATGTTATTCAGAAGATCCTTGGCTCTCTAGCCGGATGACGGTCGCCTATATCACCGGGCTGCAAGCGGGTGGCGTGGGTGCTTGCCCCAAACATTTTGTCGCCAATGACTCTGAATTTGAACGATACACGATGAACAGTGTCGTTGATGAGCGGGCGCTGCGCGAAATTTACCTACCTGCGTTTAAGGCGGCTGTGCAAGAGGCGAACGCTTGGGCCATTATGTCTGGCTATAACAAGGTCAATGGGGTCTGGTGTAGCGAGAATGAATATCTACTAAAAACAATTTTAAAAGGGGAATGGGGCTTTGATGGCATTGTGATGTCAGATTGGTTTGGCACCTATTCACCACAAATCGGCACCGGGGGATTAGACCTAGAAATGCCTGGGACCGCTCGATGGGCCGCTGCGCTTCATGGGGAAGTGGCTGAAGGGCGTCTTGATGAATCTGAAGTTGACGACAAGGTTCGTCGCCTGCTGCAAACGCTGGAGAAGGCGGGGAAATTTGAAAATCCCGAAATGGCTCCAGAACGGGCAGAGGACCGGCCGGAGCACCGTGCCATCCTGCGCCAAGCCGCGGCCGAATCGATTGTTTTACTCAAAAATGATGGTGACCTGCTGCCTCTAAAATCGGACAAAGCGGGGACTGTTGCCATTATCGGTGGCAACGCTCGTTGGCCTGGGGTGATGGGGGGCGGCAGCGCCATTGTGCCTGCACATTACATCGTGACCCCGCTTGAAGGGATCCAAGCTAATTTAGGTGGCGACTTTGAGCTGCAATACGAAATGGGTGCAAGCAGTTTGCGCATGTTGCCTCTGATCGATCCACGTCAGGTGAAAACAAGCGGCGGGACGAATGGAATCGAAATCAAGTTTTATGATGGCAAGAACCATGCGGGTGAACCGGTCGCAACGATCGAGTCTGATCGGATGAATATGGCGTTTGTTGGGCTTGTGAACCCACATCTAAAAAGCCAAGACAATTATTCTGCGCGAATCACGGGGACCTTTACGGCCGAATCGGCCGGAGAACATGAGTTTAGCTTTGTGTCAGCCGGACTCGGCCGCTTTAAGGTTGATGGGGAAACCCTGATCGACAATTGGGACAATTACTCGGCCGATATCGGTTTGTTTGACCTAGAAAAAGGTGAAAAACGAGGAGCCATCCAGCTGGCGGCTGGGCAAAAAGTGGAGCTAGAGATTGAAATTAGCTCTGAAAATGTGACGATGATGAATGTGGTCCGCATGGGCTGCATGCCTCCCGTACCGGCTGCCCCGATCGCAGCGGCTGTTAAAGCGGCAAAAAGCGCCGACGTCGCCGTTGTGTTTGTAGGCACATCACAAGAATGGGAAACCGAAGGTGGCGATCAGGTAGATATGGAATTGCCCGGCGAGCAGAATGCGCTGGTGTCAGCTGTGGCAGCGGCTAACCCCAACACCGTCGTTGTTCTGAATACCGGAACCCCCAAACTGCTGCCGTGGATTGATGAGGTCCCGGCCGTGGTGCAAATGTGGTTCCCCGGTCAAGAAGGGGGGAACGCGATTTCAGATGTGTTAAGTGGCGCGACCAATCCTTCTGGCCGTTTGCCGCAGACCTTCCCCAAACGTTATGAAGACAACCCATCCTACTTAAACTATCCGGGTGAAAACGGAGACGTGGTGTACGGAGAAGGGATTTTTGTTGGGTATCGTTTTTATGAAAAACGAATGATCGAGCCGATGTTCCCATTTGGACATGGGCTTTCTTACTCAACATTTGAGTACACCAACTTGCGGCTCAGCAGTGACCAAATCGCTGCTGGCGATCGGGTGACGGTCAGCGTCGATGTGACCAATAGTGGTTCAGCGGCCGGACAAGAGGTGGTGCAACTTTATTTGCGGGATGTGGAATCTCGGTTGGTACGACCCCAACAGGAGCTAAAAGCTTTTGCAAAAGTCATGCTAAACGCCGGGGAAACCAAAACGGTTGAACTGACCTTAGATGAGGCATCATTTTCATACTATGACCCGGGTCAAAACGGTTGGGTCGTTGAAAGCGGCGTGTTCGAGGTTCGGATCGGCCGTTCATCGGCCGATATCGTGCTAACTGCAGAGCTTGAGCTAAATAATCCTTTAGACAACCCTGAAATTGTGAAAGAAGGTAATTTGCACGTTGGGCTCCCGATCGCCATGCTGCTGGGTAACCCCGTCAGTAACGGTGTCATCAGCAAATACATCCCGGACATTATTAAGGCCCCGACGATGACGTTTAATATGATGAAGTCGCTGGAGCAGTTTGCACAGGAAAACCCCCATTTAATTCATATGCGGATGTTGGGGCAAATGAATGCCGACCTGTTGGCGGCCGAGTAAATAAAAAAGGGGAACGAGATTTAAATCCCGTTCCCCTGAATTGATTGATGAGATAGCAGTTCTTAAGCTGCTGGTTTGACGGTTTTACCGCCGGTTACTTTCTTTAACTGTGCTCTCAGTGATTTGGCCCGACGAACGCTAGCGGCGTTGCGCCGGTAGTCAGATTGAACTGATTGAGCTAGTTTTTTCTCGTTTCCTAAGATATTAAAAAACACGATACCCTCCCATGTGGTATTGAATAGCTGTTTAAAAGGTGTGTGCGTGTTGCATACGGAGAGTAGTAAAGCACAGGAACGAACGGTGTCGGTACCCTTAAGAGGTACTGACCGGTGGTACACAATGGGTACTGATTTTCAGATGGCAGGACCCTTGAACGGTTGATTTGGGCTGAAGGTCCCTTCAGCAGGATAAATGCGCAAACTTTAGAAGAAAACGATTCAAGTTGGCGCTCGCAAGAGAGATATTATGACTGATAATTTTAATTTAATTCCACAACCGGTATCGGTTACGGCCGGTAGCGGCGTGTTTAAACTGACAAACGACACCCCACTTGTTTGTGGTGATGGGTGTGACAAAGCGGCCGCTTATGCCGCTAGACTATTTGCTGTTCAACCTGCAGAAGGTGTTGAAAGCGGTGGATTGAGACTTAACTTAGACGCTGATAGCGATATTGAGCCGGAAGGGTATGAATTGGTTGTAACTGCAACTGAAATTTCCCTAACGGCGGCCGATGAGAACGGGTTGTTCAACGGGCTGCAAACATTGCGCCAATTAATGCCGGCCGCGATGACAGCGGGGCGTAGTGCAGATTGTGATATCCCGGCCGTCTCGATTCAAGACCATCCTCAATTTTCATGGCGCGCCATGCACCTTGATGTTTGCCGCCACATGTTCCCGGTCGAATTCGTTAAAAAATATATCGACCTGCTCGCCTTTCACAAGATGAACATGTTCCACTGGCATCTAACCGAAGACCAAGGGTGGCGGATTGAAATTGAAAAATATCCGAAGCTGGCTGAAATTAGCGCGTGGCGGACAGAAACCCCTTTACCAGAAGACCGTCATCAGTATGATGGGGTTCCCTATGGTGGCTATTATTCAAAAGATGATGTTCGCGAGGTGGTCGCCTATGCGGACAGCTTGGGAATTACTGTGCTGCCGGAAATCGAATTGCCCGGTCACACCATCGCCGTTTTGGCCGCTTATCCAGAGCTTGGCTGTGTGGGTGAAGGGTACAAAGTTCGCGTTGATTGGGGAATTGAAGATGATGTTTTCTGTGCTGGAAACGATCAGGTTTTTAAATTTCTAGAAGATGTCTTTGATGAAGTGCTTGAGCTGTTCCCAAGCGAGTATATTCACATCGGTGGGGACGAATGCCCCAAAGTACGTTGGGAAAGCTGTGACAAATGCCAGGCTCGCATTAAAAACGAAGGGCTCAAAGATGAAGAAGAGCTGCAGAGCTGGTTTGTTGGGAAAATAGGCAATTACTTGGCCAGCAAAGGGCGCAAAATGATCGGCTGGGACGAGATCCTAGAAGGTGGATTGCCGGAGGGTGCAGCTGTTGCATCTTGGCGTGGCACCGAAGGGGGGATCGAAGCCGCTTCTCAAGGGCACCATGTGGTGATGACCCCGATCACTCATTGTTACTTAGACTATTATCAAAGCGAAGATCGTGAGAACGAGCCACCTGCTTTTTGGTGGCCGATTCCTGAAGACCAGCGGGTTGAAGGTGGTCCATCCTTCGTCGGTTTAGTCACCTTAGATCGCGCTTATTCCTATAATCCACATGAAGGGGTGCCTAAAGCATTTCAAAATATGGTGATGGGTGGTCAAAGCAATTTGTGGACTGAATATATCCCGAATGAAAAGCAGGCTGAATATCAAACGTATCCACGCGCCAGTGCGCTTGCGGAAACACTTTGGTCGCCGTTACCCAGTGAAAATCGAGATTTTGATGGGTTTATCGGCCGCCTGTCACATCATTTAAAACGGTTAGACGCATTGGATGTGAACTACCGTTTCCCGAAAGAAAACCTTTAAGTAGATCACATAATTGTTCTAAAAGATTTGGCAGGTTTTTACCAGAGGTGAATGACACCAAACCTGCCAAATCTACAGTCAGTTACTTTCTAGCATCTACTTAGCCGTATGGTGTCTGGCTGGGTGTTAGATCACTCAGCCAGACGTTATTTCTCTAATGACAACTCTAATTCGCCCCTTTCATCCTTCCGATATTCCTGATTTATACAATATCTGCCTAAAAACGGGGGACAACGGAAACGATGCCTCACATTTATACGAGGACAGATATCTGATTGGTGATTTTTACGCTGTGCCATACGCTATTTATCAGCCTGAATTAACGTTTGTGCTGGTGGTTGACGGCCGGCCGGTCGGTTATATCTTGGCCGCCAGCGATACACCAGAATTTGAACGTTGGAAATCTGAAGAATGGTTTCCACCGCTGCGCGAAAAGTATCCAAAACCGGACCCTGACGCGACCGATATGCGGAACAATATGTTGAGAGACATCCACAAACTTGAATTTAAACCATTTGATGTGCCTGGGTATCCGGCCCATTTGCACATCGATATTTTGCCTCAGGGTCAAGGTGGTGGTTGGGGTTTAAAGCTGATGCAGACCCTTTGGGATCAACTGCGATCGATGGATGTGCCTGGTGTGCATTTGGGCGTTGGTAAGGCGAATGAAAACGCAGTTGGTTTTTACCGCCATATCGGTTTCAAATTGCTAACAGAACATCAATGGGGTTATACGTTGGGGAAAAAGCTTTAGAAACTAGATATTAGTTGAGTTCTTCACTAACATCTAACCACCAATATCTACTCATGTTTATTCGTTGCGAAAATCTAGTCAAAATTTATAAGCTGGTTGATGATGCTGAACTGATGGCCCTTCAAGGGTTGGATGTTGAGATCGCTGAAGGGGAGATGGTTGGCATCGTTGGGGCGAGCGGTAGCGGAAAGTCGACCTTGATGAATGTTTTAGGTGGCTTGATTCAACCAACCGCAGGCTCGGTGATTGTTAACGGCCGGCCGTTGCTGAAATTAACTGAACCCCAGCTCGACCGCTATCGGCGCGATGAGGTCGGGTTTGTTTGGCAGCAAAGCACGCGCAACCTCATCCCTTGGCTTAATGCTTTGGAAAATGTGGAATACCCGATGCTGATGGCGGGTAAAAGCCGTCAACAGGCGCGGGAACGAGCGACTGAATTGCTGACTTTGGTTGATCTGGAAGAGCGGATGAGCCACCATATTGAGATGATGTCTGGTGGGGAGCAATCACGCGTGGCGATCGCCATCGCCCTTGCCAATAACCCATCGTTGCTGTTGGCAGATGAGCCGACCGGGGAGTTAGATACCCGGACGGCCCAGCTGATCTATGATCTGTTCCGCCAACTGAATCGCGATTTAAACTTAACGACTCTTATCGTTAGCCATGACCCCGGCATCGCCCGCCATGTCGATCGGGTTATCTCTATTCGGGATGGGAAGCTGGCTGGAGAAACGATTCGCAGCCGGCCGAAGCCGAACTCGCCAGATGATAATGACAAGGGTGACAACAATAGCGAAGAGGAAGCTGAAGAACGGTTTGAAGAACTAACTGTATTAGATGGCACCGGCCGTTTGCAGATACCAGAAGAGATGCGGGATGAATTTGGCTTGGTGCGACGGGTTCGTTTGGAAAGAACGGATGAAGGGGTCTTGATTAAACCGATTGATCAAGCTTCATCCTCAGAAAATCAGCCCACAAAAGAGATCGATGCTAAACAGTCGCCAACAAGTGATAAAGAGGGTGGACGCTTGCGCCGCTGGCTGCGTGGAGATGAAGGATGAGCTCAACGATAACAGATGTTAAGGCGGCCGTAGAGGCGAAGCAGCTGCGCCGTGTGTATCAATCGGCCGGCCGTGAGGTCGAAGCCCTCAAAAGTTTAGACTTAGATATCTCCGTGGGGCGTTTTGTTGCCGTTAAAGGGAAATCGGGTAGCGGCAAAACGACCCTGCTGAACTGCTTAGGCGGTTTAGATAGCCCGACAAGTGGTGAAATTTTGATCCACGGCCGGCCGATTGCCAATCTAAGCGAAGCGGAACGGACCGCTTGGCGACAGAAAGAAGTCGGATTTATTTTTCAAGCCTTTGGCCTGTTGCCCACGTTATCCGCGTACGAAAACATAGAACTCATGCTGCGGATCGCTGGATTTCCCCGGCGCGAGCGGAGGCCCCGTGCCCAAGAGGTAATTAAAATGGTCGGCCTAGACAAATGGGCCAACCATCGGCCGTTCGAAATGTCGGGCGGTCAGCAGCAGCGGGTGGCGGTGGCCCGCGCCCTAGCCAATCGGCCGAACCTTATTTTAGCCGACGAAGCGACAGGTGAACTGGATACCCAGACATCTTATGAAATTTTAGACTTGCTCAGAAACATTGTGCAAGAACAGAATGTGACGATTTTATTGGCAACTCACGATGAGCTGGTTGACGGCTATGTCGATGAGGTGCTCCAATTATCAGACGGTCGCATCGTGCAGGATGCACGTTGACATGCAAAAATATTAGGAGAGAAAATGAGACAACCTTTACCATTATCAGTACAGCTTTACACGGTGCGTGAAAACCTAGCCACCGACTGGGAAGGAACCTTAGAACGAATCGCAGAGATGGGTTTTGTCGGCGTTGAGATGGCCGGATTTGCCTATGCTGACGTGAAAGAAAAAGTGATCGGCAAGATCAAAGAATTAGGCATGCAGATTTCAAGCGCGCATTTTGAACTGCCTATCGGAGAGGTCCAGGGTGAAATTTTAGATGCGATGCACGCGATGGGAAGTGACAAGCTGATTTGTGCGTGGGTTTCGCCGGACAATTTTAAATCGATTGATTCGATTAAGGCGTTGGTCGAGAAGTTCAATGAGTCAAACGCTGTAGCGAAAGCGGCCGGGCTAAAATTTGGATATCACAACCATTGGTTTGAGTTCGGCAACGTAGATGGGCGTAGCGCGCTGCAGGTGATGATTGATGAAGGGATGGACGATGATATCTTCTTCGAAATCGATACCTATTGGGTTAAAACCGCTCGAATGGACCCTGCCGCTGTTATCGCCCAATATGCAGATCGGATCCCGCTATTGCATATTAAAGATGGCCCTACCGGCTATGCGTCTAACATGACGGCCGTTGGTAGTGGCGTGATGGACTTCCATAAAATTATTCCGGCCGCTACATCGGCTGAATGGTTGGTTGTCGAACTCGATCGATGTGATACAGACATGCTGACCGCTGTCGAAGATAGCATCAATTGGTTAACGGCCGAAGGGCTGGGGCGCGGCCGATAGGCTTGCTTAGACGACCCCAAAATATAAAAAAAGCCGACTCGAATTTTCGAGTCGGCTTTTTTTTGTTTAGAAAACTGTGTAATTTTAGTTTTTAGGGAAAATGTAGCCTGTTCCTCTGCGAGAAACAACGTAATATGGTTTTGAGTGATCTTTTTCGATCTTGCGGCGTAAACGATGTACATGGACGTGCAGACGATCTTCGTACGCTGTTTCCAATGGCCAAATGCGTCGTAGCAAGAAGTCGGTGGTGACCGTTTTGCCTGCGTTCCGAATCAAAATATAGAGGATTTTTGTTTCGGTTGGGGTCATCGATACTTCTTCACCGCCAACAGTTACCTTACGGCTAGAAAAGTCGATGCTTAGGTAGTCGTCGATTTTTACTTCGGGGTCTAGGGTATATGCAAAGTCACCCATCCGAAGAAGCACGCGGCGAATACGGGCAAGGAGCTCGTTCGGCCGGAAAGGCTTAACAACATAGTCTTCTGCATACATCTCGATCCCTTTAACAATCGTATCTTCTTCGTTGATTGCTGTAAGCATGACTACTGGGACGTCGCTGAATTCATGTAATGCTTTGCAGAATTCAAATCCGTTCATCATCGGCATGTTTAGGTCAACTAAAGCCAGATGGGGAAGTCCTGCTCTTTGAATCACAGTTAAAGCTTCTTGGCCAGATGTGGCGGTCATCACTTGATATCCGTCACGCTCAAGTGTGAGCTTTACAATTTGTAGTGTTTGTTCGTTGTCATCGACGGCAAGGATACGTTTGATCCCAGAATTATTATCAGTTTGCATGGTTTATGTCCTTTGTAATCTTTCGGCTCGTAAGGTTAAGCATATCTTACCCGTTTGATGTTGTCACCCCAGATGCGGCGAATGTTCGTGAAAATTGGGTCAAATTACCTATTTTTAAAGAATTTCTAAGATTTTTG
>JAHDEB010000009.1 GCA_020629055.1 Chloroflexota bacterium | reverse complement strand
ATTCTTTTTGAACAAAAAAAAGAGGCTCGGCCGTCTTTTGAAGACGGCCGAGCCTCTTTTTACGAACTATGAGAATGTTATAGGGTTAAGCTAGTTGGCGTATGTAAGGGCGGTAGTCGCCAATATTTGAAAGCCGATGCAGCTTGAAATGATCGCCATGCCAGCAACGGTAAGTCCTAAAATTAATGGTAGTGATTGTCTCATTCGTGATACTTGGTTCCTAGTTGTAATGTAACTCGAGAAAACGACTTTGTGTGCACAGAGCATAGGTCATTAAAATCTAAAGTCCGTTTTAAAATGCTTTTCTTAAATGTTTCGTAGACCAAAAAATAGAGGCCATTTGATGTACTCAAGTTAAGCATTACTATCTTACGGCCAACCTATCTACAAGGTGTTAAATTGTTAACACCAATGTTACCAATTGGCTAGTCAATATTCAGCACCATAGCGTAAAAGTGAAGCCTTTGCACAAAATAGATTATATCGTTGGGCACCAGAGGTAACAGCCGTTAAATCGCCCAACAAACAGCGTGCACCGCTTGTATGGTTTTTACTATAACAGCAGGAGAATCAGCGTTAAATACGTACAATTACTTATAGGTTATAAGTTGGTTATTAAGGAAAAACGATTAAATTCGAACGGTTGGAAGCTTACCTGTCGGAAGAACACACATAACCGAATGCTCTACATTTGGCGCCCGCTTATTACCCACACTTAAGTTTTATTTTTAAAAGGCAAATAACGTTCAGCATCTTTGATGTAAGCCAAGATCTGCGGCCGTTCGCGGTGGACAAAGTCATCTATCGCATCTGCAAAACCTGGATCGGCGATCCAGTGCCAAGACCGCGTCTCGATCGGCCGAAAACCACGCTGGATTTTATGCTCTCCCTGAGCGCCTGAATCGAAATGATCAAGCTGATTTGCGATGGCGAATTCGATGCCTTGATAGTAACAAGTTTCAAAATGGAGCTGGTCGTACTCATCCAAACAGCCCCAATATCGGCCGAAGATGGTGTCTGCCCCCACAAAGAACATCGCAGCAGCGATATTGGCCTCACCCTTACGGGCAAAAACAAACAGCAGGTTCTCAGGCATGGTTGCGACCAGCTGCTCAAAAAATTCTCGATTTAGATAGCCGTATTGCCCACGTTTCATGTAGGTCGCATGATAGAAAATATAAAAGTCCCCGACCATATCGGCCGACATCTCGTTCCCCTTTAAATGGACAAACTCAATCCCCTGCTGAGACACTTTGTCACGCTCTTTGCGAATTGAGTTCCGTTTGCGCGCCTTCATATCGCCTAAATAATCAGCAAATGTTTTGTAGCCGGGGTTGTACCAATGGTATTGGCTACCCGAACGCATCATCAAACGCTCGTTTAAAACCGGAATCACACTTGCATCGGTCCCTTCTTCTGGAAATAAAATGTGCCAAGAAGAGAGTCGTCTTATTTTGGCATGTTTGATGAGTTCATCGATGCAGAAACGATAAACATCGGCTCGATCGTCATCAGAGACGGTGGGGGACACACACAGACGGGGGCCGGTGCATGGGGTAAACGGAATGGCGGTGACTAATTTGGGGTAATAGCGCATCCGATTTTGTTGATAAGCATGAGCCCACGACCAATCAAAGACGTATTCCCCATACGAATGGTCTTTTAAATAGGCGACTGCAACCGCGACAAGTGCCCCATCTGCCCCTGAAACCGCAAGATGGTTAGGGACCCAACCATTTTCAGGTGACACACTGCCGCTATCTTCAAGCGCGCTCAAAAAGGCGTGTTTTAAAAATGGATAGCGGTCCCCGACAACGGCGTCCCAATCGGCCGAAGAGAGGTCATGAATGGAGTGTAGTATGCGAGAAGAAAGTTGAGCCATAGTTTGAATCTTGTGATTACAGAAGACTATCTTAAACGTATGCGCCATTCCACAAACTCTAATACTGTTCGATTTTTTTACGACTGGCACCCCTAACCGGTTCGGGTATCATTTGCGATACCATCTTGTACGAATAAGGAATGAAACGATGTTACCAAATCTTCAGAATGAACCGGCCCGTTTGGGCTCGAACGAAAACCTTCTAGGCCCCTCTCCTAAAGCGCTCAAAGCGATAGAGGCGTGGAATAAGCGAATGCACATCTACCCGGTAACAGAAGATGTTGGCCTAACGGCCAAACTGGTTGCGCATATCGGGCAGGGATTAACTGCTGACCAAGTTGTGCTGGGTAATGGGTCAGGGGATGTTTTGGGCGTCATCATGCAGGCCTATCTAGAAAGAGGGGATGAAGTGGTGATGGCTACCGCCACGTTTGCTCTTTACCGCCGGGTTGCAGCCAGCTATCGAGCAACCGTCATCGAGATCCCGAATCGTGACGATTTTCAAATCGATTTTGACGGAATGGTGGGGGCGATCACCGCAAAAACAAAACTAATCTTTTTGTGTAACCCGAATAATCCAACCGGCATAATTATCAACCGAGCTGAAATGCAGCAACTCTTAGACCGCATCCCCAAACATGTGACGGTTATTGTTGATGAGGCTTATGTCGATTTCGCAGATGACCCTGAGTATCCGAACATGATGGATTTTATCAATGCGGGATATCCGATAATTGTCACCCGCACATTTTCAAAGCTATATGGGTTAGCCAGCTTAAAAGCCGGTTTCGGATTTGGAAACTTAGATCGCATCGCTCCGGTTCGAGCCATTCGGCAAGTCTATGAATCTGGCTTGATGATGTATCACGGGGCGGCGGCCGCGCTTGAGGATGAGGCTCATATCGTTGACACGCTTGAGTTGGCACGAACCGGCCGTGCGTACCTCTATTCACAGTTTGAACGGCTGGGATTAGATTACATACCAACCCAAGCCCTGTTTGTTACCCTAAAAAACTTGCCGATACCGGCCGAAACGATTGTGGCCGAGGCGTTGGAGCAGCATAACGTTATTCTGCGAGACGCGAAAGTATTTGGCATGCCGGGCCACGTGCGCGTTTCTATCGGCCGGCAGGAAGACAATGAACGTGGGATCGCGGCAATTGAATCGATTTTAAAAAAGCATTTAGGCTAGGTAATCTAGGGGGAGCAGGCTACAGCCCTGAATAGATCAAACGGCCTCCTAAAACAATAAGCAAGAGCAGGACGAGCTTAGAAAAGCGAGCCTGATCAACTCGATTCGCGATCTTCTCCCCAACCCATAACCCTATAAACAGAAACGGGGTGCTCGTAATCCACAAAATTATCACTTGCGTTGTGATTTGCCCTGACAAATAACGGGTGATGATATTGATATAACTGGTCACAAAAAAGAACGAAAACAGGTTCAAACGAAAGCGTTCAGGTTCCCAAGGTTGCGTGTCGGCATAAAGAACGGCCGCAACCCCGCCCAAACTGAACGTGCCTGTAAAAATCCCTGAAATCGCCCCATAAAGCCATTGCCATCCGGGGCGTCGCAACGTGGGGGCAGGCACTTTAAACATCCGCATAGCAGCGTAAATCACACACAATCCACCAAAGAACAGACGCAATAGAGATTCATTCACCTGAGACAGAATCCATATGCCTACCGGAGCGAACAGTACATTCATGAGAACTAGGCGCCACACATCCTGAAAGCGTAGATCGCGCCACCGCTGCCATACGACGGTGCTAAAGGTTGTGACACCAAACAGGTTCATGAGTGGGGCCGCGGGGGGTAGGCCGATAATCGGGATAATCAGCGGCATGGCGGTTAACGCTCCGCCAAATCCTGACACCCGCACCACCAATGTCGATAGAAATAAAATAAGGCCAATCAAAACTGATTGACCTAGATCAAATTCGGCAAGGATTGACACTATAAAACCAAGTTCCTAAGTGCCATAATCATCCCCCGATGTTCTCCTTCATGAGCGGCATTATAAACGTGCATGTCTAACAGTGTCTTGAACTCGGCACCACCTCCTGTGGTCCAAGGTTCAAATTCTGCGTCATCAAAAAGCCCTGCCGATGCATCGACAAGCACTTTGTCGGCCAATTCCATAAACGTGGTTAGCAGCTCGGCCGGGTTCGGGTCAGCTTCCCACTGTGCGGGTGATGTGCCGATCCCATACAGCGTTGTGTACGGGGTCCGGTCAAGCGGCAGGCTGAGGTTGGTGTGCCCATAGGTTAACCCCAGCTGCGCCCAAATGAGGTGCCCTACGTTCCAAGCGATATTGTTGTCGTGTCCGGCCGGAATCATCATCCACTGTTCTTTTGATAGCTCATGAACGAGGGCATGCACTTGGATGCGTGAATGCTTTACTACTTTCGCCACTGATGTGTACATTTTCTCTCCTATCTTTTAATCCGCTATTGACCCGTTTACCACGGATGGATTTCACCGTTGTAGATATAGAATTTGCCATTATCGGCCGCAGTCAGGTTGGCTGCCACGTTTAAAATTCCGGCCGCCGAATCCGGCGGGGTGACGGCCGCGCTGCTGCCGCCCATGTCGGTCTGTACCCAGCCTGGGTGCATCGAGATCGTAGTGATGCCATCGCTGGCAAGGTCAAAAGATAAGTGGCGTGTGATCATATTCATCACCGCTTTACTGGCATTGTAGGCGTACGAGCCAAAGTTTGGCTTCTGAGCCGTCATCGAGCCCAACTGGGAAGAGATGTTAACGATCTTAGGAGCGCTTCCTTGGCGTAATAGATCGACAAATTCAACAACGACCCGCATCGCCCCGACCCCATTTGCGTTTAGGACAAGCAGAAATTCATCTGAATTAAAGCTTTCAAAACTGTCGCGAAAGTTAACCCCAGCATTGTTAATAATTAGGTCTAGATGATTCGTTTGCGCAGCCACAGCTTCGGCCGCAGCATGGACAGACATATCGTTAATCACATCGAGTTGAACGACATGGACAAGCTCTTTGTTTTCGTTTGCTAGCTGGTTCAGTGCCTCCGCCTGCTCTGGTAAGCGGCAGGTTGCAAACACACGATTGCCACCATAAACTAATTGTTTGGTCATTTCTAAACCAATCCCACGATTGGCACCTGTGATTAAAACGGTTTGCATTTGATTTTCTCCTGTTATCCAGTTAAAAGACTTTTCTTGTCTCGAGGTCGAATTTGAATCAGTCATCAATTATCTTGTTAATAAAATAATCTGCCATCATTCCAACCTCTTTCCACCTTTTCAGCCGAATGGCACTTAACGGCACACATCCTTGAACATTCAGCCCATCATGGCGCACCACGCGCCCCAATGCACCATTCTTAATCGCTTCAAACCAGGCTCCAGCAACTCGGCCGATGTCACGATCGTTAAGTTCCAACAGCCGGGCCAAGAAGAGAAGATTTGGGTGGTTCGTCAGATCGACAATGCGACTCAGGAATTTGAACTGCTAAAGTTGCTGCGCTCGGCCGGGGTTCAGGTGCCTCAACCCCTTTTTCTTGATGCATCCTGCCGCTTGGCGCCAGCCCCCTACTTAATTTTAGAATTTATCGATGGGATGCCTGAAATGAAATGGGCCGACCCCGTTAAAAACGGCCGGCAGATCGGTCTGCAGCTGGCAAAAATTCATGCGGTAGATTCTAGCCAATACAACACATCGTTTTTGCCAGGGTACACAGTTAATCTGAAACCTGACAGCGGCAACCCGCGCGAAAAACCGATACGGGACGTTCTACTACCCAACTGGCCGATAGAACATCAAAACGCACCTACAATCGTGCACGGAGACCTATGGCCGGGCAACGTCTTGTGGCGAGATGGAAACTTAGTGAGCATCATCGATTGGGAAGATGCGAATCTGGGGGACCGACTTAAAGATTTAGCCATTTGCCGCTTCGATCATCTTTTTATCTTCGGCCGAGAAGCGATGCAGGCGATTACTGAAACATACATTGAAAACAGCAGCGCGAACCTAAATATGCTGCCTTATTGGGACCTTTACGCTGCGCTGCGTGCCTTGCCGGTGATTCCACAATGGGCGGCCGGATGGCAAGATTCAGGGCGGCCGGAGCTGAACGAAGAGGCGATTTGGAACAGTCACCAATGGTTCGTTGACCAAGCACTGGCAAAAATCAGCTGATTCAGGGTGCCGATCAACTTAATCTCGATTAAACTTGGCCGAACTTTTTATCGCCACAAACCAAACAAAGAGGACATATGACCGATCAAGATTTAATCGAACGCTATAACTACGACAAATTTGTGCCAGACAAATTTATGCCATGGATGCGTTTTGGTGAAAGCCCGAATTTAGGTGAAAAAGCACCCGATTTCCCTCTTTGGCATGCAGAGACTCAAAAAGAAACCAGCTTAAGTGAGATCTGGTCCAGTCATTTATACACGGTTGTAGAGTTTGGAAGTTTTACCTGACCTTATTGTGGGATGGCGTCGCCATCCATGAATGAAATGGCGGACAAATATGCGAGCCAAGATGTCGGGTCGATCTTTTTATACACGCATGAAGCGCATCCGGGCGAGATCATGCCCCCATTACGGTCAATGGAGCAAAAGTTTGACCATGCCCTTAAATTACGGGACGACTATGGGGTTACACGGCCGATTCTTCTTGATGCCCTTGATGGTGCCTGCCACCGGCGTTATGGGTCTATGCCAAATATGACTTGGATTTTTAACCGGTCGGGTATCCCTGTGTACAAGTCAGATTGGTCTGATGCAGCCAGTGCCGAAAGCGCCATTCAGTATTATTTAGATGTCGCACAACGCCGACGAAACAAAGAGCGGCTGTCACCGTTTCGGGTTGAACGCTTAGACTATCGCAATCAAGATCAAGATCAGTTTTATGCGGGTCTAGAACGTAACGGCCCCCGTGCGGTCACTGAATTTAGGGACGCATTCTAGGAGAAGGTCGTTTTACAACTGATCCGTCTAACGAAAACGGCTAAACCGACGGCCGAGTAGATACCGAACCCTTTGCCAACGGCCGATCGGCCGCTGATTGCTAAAGTATCGATAACGGTTCCAATCGGCGATGAAGCGACTGCGCAGTGAACGGTCGATCGTATTTGGGCGAATCAAACGAATCCCATCACCCGTTACCCCATGAGCTAAATTAGCTTCCGGCGGCCGCATCGTCAGCCCCCAACTGTTACGGGTGGCGTTCGGGTCAGATGGCTGGGTGGTCAGCATCAATTCGGCTGACACCAGCTCTGGATTTCGTTGAGCATAGAAATCGGTTACAAACGTCACACCCTCTAATTCAGGAGCCAGTCGTTTTAAACGGTCAGGCAGCATCTCTTGCCATGAATCATAAACCGCCACGCTTTCACGTAAAGATTGGAAACGCCAGCCTGACCGCCGATCTTGCACCGGTACTTGAAAAAATGAAGTGGGCTGGGAAAAGTGGGTCCCTGTCTCCCCAAAATTTACCGCTAACGACTGGCGTGGAAATGCATAAAACCGGCCGGTTTTAACCAAGTAGCGTGTCTTTAAAGGGAACCAATCGGTCTCTGGAAAATCTGAAAACATCGGGTGCATTCGATCCTCCGGCGTGACCGCCCCACCATCTTGCTGTAACCAATCCCTAAACCGCTGCCACTGTTCGGCCGTGTAAGCTTGCCCTTGATACCAGGCCACCTGCATAAAAAAATTGTCTCCGTCATCCGGGTACGGGGTGAACGGCAATTGGGTAAAGCCATGAAACCATAAAGCGCTAAGTGATATTCCGGCAACTTGAGGGTCCCCAGCAAAAAAGTCGAGCGAGTGCTGTGCATATGCATAAAAACTGCCCCCAACGACCAAATCATCTTCGAGCAATATGATACGGCCGAAACGCTGACTCAAATCGCCGCAGCTAAAAACATGCTCGATTAAGCCTAGGTTTGTTTCATGGGCCACGATTTCTTTCGGCCCATATGGCCAATCAAACCGATCTGCCACATCTTTAACGGCCAGATGATGAGAACCTCCCCCATCAATCGAGATGACTATGGGAATATTTTTGACTTGCGGATAAGTGGCCTTAGCGATTGAGGTGAGCAGGCGTGAAAGAGATTCTGGTCGATTGTAGGCAACAACGATGATGGCGGGTGATGTTGCAGGCTGATGGTTAGCGTCGGTCACCAAATGCGCCCTGTAAGACCGGATCTGTGGTCGGTTCCAAGCTGCCACCGGTGGGTTCCAGGGTGACGGCAAATCGCTCATAACTATCAAGTGGCTGTTCTGACACGACCCAGCGTGCCCCATACCCGACATCATTCAAACTAAATGTAGGTCCTGGCTCGACATCACTGCCGTTCATCAACCAAAGCTGATATTCATGCCCATCAGGTGCGACCGGCATTCGATCGATGATGGCGGTACCGTTGATCCCATCCATACTGAGCACGATCATGCCGGTTGCGGCCAAGTTTTCGCTGCTGAACAGTTGTAGTGTGGGCAATGTCCCGTCAATTTGGGCCAGCTCGTTACTCATTTGACGATTTTGTGTCATCAAAAAGCCTGACCCAAACAACAGCATGACCATCGCAAGGCCGCCAGCCATTTGCCAGGCTGGCCGAGCAAACAGGTCTGATAATTGTCCCCAGAACGACGGTTTGGGCTCAGCGACTTGCTGCGGCCGGGGTGCGGCTGGTTGGGCTACAGCGGCCGGTTCATGGCCAGCTTCTAACCCCAATCGTGAAAAGAGACGATCTTCAAACGAGTCCGAAGGCTCGACAGCAGGCACGGCCAACCCCAGCAGGTCGGAAACCTGCTGATATTGAGCCAACTCCTGACGGGCGCTATGTGATTCGGCGAGCAGCTTTTCTACGGCCGCCGTCTCTTCGGCATCCAAAGAGCCCAGCGCATAGCTGGCGATTAACTCTTTGGGGTCGTTTGATTCATCCATAAAATTATTTTATCGGCCGCAACATGTTCAACAGCCTTTTCTTTTTATACGCACAACGCTTAAATTCAGATTCATTCTAAAATAAGACCTTCAGTCGAACAGACTAATGGACTAGGGTGCTCAAACTATCTTTTAGTTTTAACATGCCACGGCGAATGCGGGTTTTAACTGTCCCCAATGGCATTCCGGTTTCACTGGCGATTTCGCTATTGCTCATCCCTTTAAAATAAGCCAAGCCCAAAACCAGCTGTTGGTCTTCAGAAAGTTGAGACATGGCAGATTGGACCTCTTGGGCCAAATACCCCTGCTGGGTCGCCTTTTCAGGGTCACCACCCACGGCCGGGATCACATTGTCATGCACATCGGTCCAACCGACTGCGGAATCATCAACCCGTCGGCCCGACTTGCGCAAGTAATCGATGCTGCGGTTGCGTGTGGCTTGAATCAACCAACCACGCAGATTGCCTTTTGAAGCATCAAAAGTATGACCTTTTTCCCACACCCGCACAAAGATATCCATGACGATTTCTTCGGCCAATTCTTTCGAATAGATTACATTAAAGGCAACACCCATCAATCGAGACTTATACTTGTCTACCAATTGACGCAAAGCCGCCTCGTCCCGGGCCACAATCCGGCCGATCAGGTTGAGGTCTTCCTTGTGTTGCTCTTCCGTAAATTTCGCCATTCCGGTTGAATTGTACTAATTTGAATCCAGATTGAAAAACTTTGCGTATAAATCAAACATCAGACACACAAACATCTATTTATCGTAACTTAACCGGTTCTTATTTCTTCAGGGTTAGCCTAAAGCAAAGCTATGAATGCTCAAACTGTACTTAAGCAAAACACGAACAAGCGAACAACAGACCACCAGTTAGGGGACGCTATTTTGCATACGGTCAGCTATGCCGACATTTTCGATCATCCGTTAAACCGGAGGGAAATACACCGCTATCTAACCAAAACAGCCGCCGACATGGGCCAAATTGAAACCGGGTTGATTCACTTGGTTGCAGACGGCCGCCTGATCGAAAACAAATCGATGGGCTGGTTTGCCTTACCCGGCCGTGACCCGATTTTCTTGACCCGGCTTGAACGGAATCATCGGGCCCGGAAACTGTGGCGCCAGGCTGAAAAATTTAGCACCATCATCGGCCGGATCCCTTTTGTACGCATGGTGGCGGTCACTGGATCGCTTGCCGCTGATAACCCGGACAAACAGGCTGACATCGATCTGTTTATCGTGACTCAGCCCGGCCGATTGTGGCTGACACGGCTCTTAGTCATCAGCGTCGTCCGGTTAGCGGCCGCAGTTGGTATCTCTCTATGCCCCAATTACTTTGTCACCAGCCGAAATTTAGTCATCGAAACTCAAAATCTATATACCACCAGGGAAATTTGCCAAATGGTTCCGCTCGTCGGGCTAGACGTCTATGCTCAATTTCGGCAAGCCAACCGGTGGACCGAGCATTTTTTACCCAATGCCGGACAAGAAGCCTTCTTCCCGTTCCGAGCGGCTACTGAAATTAATCGGCCTAAATTATTAGAGCGATTGCTTAACGGCCGGTTGGGAGATCGAATAGAAAGATGGGAAATGGAGCGAAAAGTGATTAAACTTTCGGCCGATGGTCGCAACGACGAAACCCGTTTCACAACCGACCAATGCAAAGGGCATATCGACGGTCATCAGAGCAAAATCATGGAACAAGTTGAAAAAATCGAGAGCCAAACCGATCCTTCTAGATCGCAAGAAAAACAATTAAACGGCGAAACAGATATCTTATTTGGGCAATCGTACTATTTACGCTTCGACCCGAAACTTTACGCCGCAATGCAGCCGTATCCCCCACTAGGCACAATGATCGCCGCAGCAACAATGCGCCAGGCCGGGTATCAAGTGGATCTGTTTGATGGGATGCTGGCCGAATCAACGGCTGAGTGGAGAAACAAACTGGCTGAAAAAAATCCTAAATTCGCCGTCATCTACGAAGATAACTTTAATTATCTGTCTAAAATGTGCCTGCTCAACATGCGAGATGCCGCTTTCGAGATGATTGAAATGGCAAAAAAGAGCGGTGCAACGGTTATTTTGTGTGGGTCAGATGCGACCGATCATCCGGCCCTTTACTTAAAAGCGGGTGCCGATTTTGTCATTCAGGGGGAGGGAGAAGAAACGCTACTCGAGCTGCTCGCCAGCTTAACCAACCAAACAGACCAACCGGAACCAGATCAAATTATCGGTTTGGCTACTTTGCAAAATGGCCAAATTGTGCAAAACGGCCGTCGCCCCGCCATGAAAAACATCGACCGACTCCCTTTTCCCGCATGGGATCTGATCGATGTTGAACATTATCGGCAGATTTGGCTTGAACACCACGGCTATTTTTCGATGAACATGGTGACCACACGGGGGTGCCCGTATCACTGCAACTGGTGCGCCAAACCGATTTGGGGGCAGCGATACAACGCCCGTTCGGCCGCGAGTGTGGCTGAAGAGATGGCTTGGTTAAAAGAGACTTACGCCCCGGACCATATCTGGTTTGTCGATGACATCATGGGGCTAAAACCGGGCTGGTGGCAAGAATTTGCGGCCGAGGTTGAATCACGCAACGCAAAGCTCCCGTTTAAATGCCTGAGTCGGGCGGACCTGATTGTTGCAAAAAATGACAACACGGCCGCTTTGGCCAAAGCGGGTTGCGACATCGTGTGGCTGGGGGCTGAAAGCGGTGCTCAGAAAATTTTAAACGGCATGGACAAAGGGACGACGGTCGAGCAGATTTATGCGGCGGCCGACCAACTGCACGCGGCCGGGGTCAAGGTCGCCTTCTTTTTGCAATTCGGCTATCCCGGCGAAACAAGAGAAGACATTGAAAAAACTCTGCAAATGGTGCGGGATTGCCAGCCTGACGATGTTGGGATGTCGGTTTCATATCCGTTACCCGGCACTCGCTTCCACGAAAATGTGAAACTCCAGTTGGGCGACCAGCAAAACTGGACCGACTCGGCCGACCTTGCCATGATGTATAAAGGGCCGTTTGTAACCGATTTTTATCGCCAGTTGCACGTGGTGCTGCACAAAGAGTTTCGCAGCCGAAAAGGGTGGCAAATGCTCAAGTCTGTGGCAAATAAACCCGGCCGCTGGAGACTGAGCCACGCTAGAGAGCTGCTTGCCATCGGGTATCGGCTGGCGACACTGCCATTGGCCCGCGCAAAGTTAAACCGGCTGGCGAAAATCCCACATGATTCGATCGAAACATTGCCCCACATGTCACTCGCAGATGCAGCGTTGCCTTCTGAACAGGAGTGGTCGGTGGTCGGGGATTAGTGACCGGGTCAAAAATTATGCACAAATCAGAAATTAGCAATCCGGTTGCAGAGGCATTTAGTCGCAAATCGACCGTTTACGATCAATTTGGTGAACACCACGACAATCTCACCCGCATGCGTCGGCGCGTCTATGCGGCGGTGACTCGCCACCTGCCCAAAAATGCGCATCTGCTTGAAATCAACGCAGGCACCGGGTTAGATGCGGCCGCACTGCTCCATCTTCAAAAAGATATCACCGTCCATGCAACCGATCTCGCTGATGGGATGATCGAAGCGATCCACACAAAAATCAAAACACAACGCCTTACAGGCAGGTTGACCGCCCAACAGTTGTCTTTTACCCATTTGGACCAAGTGGAGAATGGACCGTTCGATGCCGTTTACTCAAACTTTGGCGGACTCAACTGCATCGAGGATCTAAGCACCGTCACCACCCATCTACCCAAAATATTGCGGCCGGGCGGTGTGGCCGTTTGGGTCATCATGCCCCCGATTTGCCCTTGGGAAATGTCACTGCTTTTCAAGGATTGGCGGGTTGCCACCCGTCGGCTGCGCAAAAACGGTGTGATGGCGAATGTCGAAGGGGTCGATTTTAGGACGTGGTATTTTACGGCCGGGCGGGTCATAAGTGATTTCGGGCCACAATTTGAATGCATCGGCTTAGAAGGATTGTCTGTCGTCACGCCAACGGCCGACAACAAAACTTTTGCCGTTAAACATCCAACTTTTTTCAAACGGCTGGTACAAATTGATGAAACGATTTCCGGCATTTGGCCATTTAATCGGATGGGTGATTTTTTCATTTTAACGATGAAACGGAAAACAAATGATTAAGTTTGTAAGCCCTGTCAACCAATCCAGGCTGTTACAGAAAGATTACGAGACGCTACAGTGTCAAGAAAGTGGTGTTGAATACCACTGTGTGGATGGTATCTGGCGCATGATCGCCCCAGACCGCTGGCCCCGATACGCTCAATTTGTTCAGGAATATGAGGCGGTGCGGCTGGCAGAAGGGCGTAAAGCGGCCGACCGGTCGTTTTACCGGCAATTACCTTTTGCAGCGTCTAACCACCCGGCAGCAGCGATGTGGCAACAAAGGGCTGCGTCTTATCAACTATTTGTGGATGAAATTGTGAAAAAAAGCGAATCTAAATCAACACTTAAAATTTTAGATATGGGGGCTGGCAACGGCTGGTTGGCCAATCGCATGGCAAAGCGCGGGCATACGGTCGGCGCGGTCGATTTAACCACAAATGATTTTGACGGATTAGGCGTCCACACAAACTATGATCATGATTTTGTGCCGATCCAAGCGGAGTTTGATCGTTTGCCTCTTGAAAGTGACCAATTTGACCTGCTTGTCTTTAACGCATCGCTGCACTATTCGGCCGACTATGACACGACGCTGCGCGAAGCGATTCGTGTGATCAAAAGTGATGGGCAAATCGTTGTACTAGACACACCGGTTTATGAAAATGGGGCCAGCGGCCGCCAAATGGTCGCAGAGCGTGAAGCTGACTTCCAAAAGCAACATGGTTTTAAATCAAACAGCTTAAACAGCGAGAACTTTCTAAGCCATGACCGCATTGAGGCCCTAAAACACAGCCTGCACATGCAAATCGAAAAAATCAATGTGGTCCCTGATTTTCGACGGGCCGTACGCAGGTTAAAAACGAAAATACGCGGCCAGCGAGAAGCGGCAGAGTTCCCGATTTTAATTTTACGGAAGGCGGCCGCTTTTTCATGATCACGGGAAAGCACATACCGGCACGGCGGTTCACTCGCATTTTGCTTCTCGTCCGAAGGAGTTCGCATGACCCATCCTGAAAAATACACAAGCAAACCGATCTTATCTGCCCAAACGCTGCTTGACCGCATGTACCCGGCTTCTCAGCGGAAAGCCCCTCCCAAAACGATCTTAATCATTATGAACAAGACGGTTCTAAACTTTGCTAAAGCCCTGATTTGGGGGAAATCAAGCCGCCGCACACCACCCAATGTCATTACGCCAAACTATTTTATCGGTGGGGCCGGTTTATTGGGCAACACCGGCGTCGGCGGGGCAGGTGTCGTCTCGTATTTAGAATATCTGGCGGCGTGGGGCGTTCAGCAAATGGTCCTTATCGGCACGGCCGGCAGTTTAACCACCAACGTCTCTTTTGGCGACATCGTGGTTCCCTCGCAATCGTACCGGGATGATGCCGTTTCAAACCATTATTTGCCGGCCGCAGAATGGGCACACCCTTCCTTAAAATTAAACCAATCTATCCTTAAGTCATTAAAACAATTTAAAAAGAGCGAATTTCGCTCTAGCAAACCTCCTTCAATTTATGAAGCTGCTGTATGGACAACACCAGCACCGTTCCGAGAAACCCAAGCTGAACTGCGTGATTACGCAGCCAGAGGAATGGTGGCGGTTGAAATGGAAACAGCTAGCTTATTTGCTGCTGCCCAGGTTTTAAAAGTAAAAGCTGCAGCCGTATTGGTCATTAGCGATTCACTCGCCTCTGGCAGCCATCAGGTCGCCCCTAATCAATCCATGATCGATCAGCAGCTGCAAAATGTCACCAGAAATCTCATTCGGCTTTTCAAAGACTAAATATGCTAAAAACTCTCGCTATAATTCTCGTTGCATCACTCTACTTCTTGGTTTCGGCCGGGCTATTTGCCTACGGTCTACACTGCTTCGCCATGTTATGGCTGGGCATGCGGAAACGAGGTGAACAATATGCCCCGAAACCGACCAAGCTAACTGACTGGCCCAAGGTCACTGTCCAACTGCCAATCTACAATGAGATGTATGTTGCCGAGCGTATTATCAAAGCGGCAAGTCGCTTCGATTACCCGGCAGACAAATTACAGATCCAAGTCTTAGATGACTCTACAGATCAAACCGTAACCATCGTGGCCCAGTTGGTAAACGAACTTCAACAGAACGGGATAGACATCCACCATCTTCATCGCACTGACCGTGATGGGTACAAGGCCGGGGCGCTACGTGATGCGATGGATTCAGCCACAGGGGATTACTTGGCGATTTTTGATGCTGACTTTGTCCCTGAACCCGATTACTTAAAACAGATGATGCCTTGGTTTCGGCCGAATATCGGCTTTGTGCAGGCGCGTTGGGGGCACTTGAACCGAAACTATTCGATCTTAACCAAAACCCAGTCGATCTTTATCGATGCTCACTTTACGCTTGAGCAAATCGCCCGTAGCCGCTCCGGTTTGTTTTTCAACTTTAATGGCACCGCAGGCATTTGGCGTCGTACGGCGCTCGAAAGTGTCGGTGGTTGGTCGGCCGACACGCTCACCGAAGATGTAGATCTGTCTTACCGCACGATGATGAACGGCTGGGAAGCTGTCTACGTGAATGATGTCCAAGTTCCGGCCGAGCTGCCGATTAACGCCCAAGGGTTTCGCCGCCAGCAGCATCGCTGGGCGCGAGGCAGTTTAGAATGTGCTTTGAAGCTGTTGCCCAACGTCTGGCGCCTAAACATCCCCTTTTGGCATAAAATGGCGGCTACGTTTCACCTAACCGGCTATTCGATCCACTTCTTAATTTTAGGATTGGTCATTCTCTATCCAATCATCTTATTGCTGCAGCCTTCTTACCCATGGCTCATCGGTTTGGGCGGTGCAGCAATCTTGTTTAGCCTAACCTCTTTGGTCCCTACCGCTTTTTTCTTAACCGGTCAGAAACAAGCCAAACACCGGCTCAGTTTCAACATTTTATTCATTTTGTTCTTGACCACGGCTGGGGCTGGGCTGATGCTAAATACCCTGCGTGCAGGTTTAGAAATTTTTACCAAAAAGAATGCGGAGTTTGAACGTACGGCTAAATTTGGGGATAAGGCAACGTCCCAAGCGGGCCGGGTTTGGATGACCCAGCGCTATACGCTCAAGGCTGACTCTCTTTCATATTGGGAGTTTCTACTGGCGATATTTAGCCTTGGCACCTCAGTTTATGCGATCCGCATGGACCATTGGGGAATCGCGTTTTATGCGATGGTCTTTAGCATCGGCTTGTTTTACATTTCCGGTCTTACGATTTTTCAGACATTGCGTATGAAATTTACCCGTGAGCGGGCGATACGGCGGGAAGATCCGGACCCGGTTCATGAGACGGCCGGTTTATTTGGTGATTAACCAAAAGGCCAAACCACATCCAGCGCCAAGTTAACCCATGGGGCCATCCCCAACTGTAATAGTCGAACAGGTCGACAACGGCCAAAGCAAGCAGTGCGGCTGCCGTCCCCAGCAGCCATGGGGTTAGCCGACCGTTGCGCCATGCGCTTAACACAAAAACGGCCGGTATCAACATCAGGGTAAGCCAGCTCAAACCGCCCAGCACACCCAGCTCGGCCCAAAGCAACAGCGGCACATTGTGTACCGGATGAATGTTCGGGAATGTTTCCCGGTCGGGATGGTCGAGCATGACGGGGCCAAAATTACCGGCGCCAATGCCAAAAATCGGCCGGTCGCCAATGATCTCGAAAGCAAGATTATGCAGCAGCTGCCGTTCACCAACTGATTGGGTGACTGTTTGATTGGGTAGCGGCCGGAATCGGGCTTGTAACGCGGGCCACGCAAGCATCATGAACAAACCAACGGCGCAGGCGATTGGAATCAGCTGTGAAGCGATTGTGCGAATGAGTGTGTGGCTGGTTAATTTGGGCGTGCGCTTTTGCGGAGCAAGCGAGTTGAGAAGTTGGAATCCTAAGGCAAAGGTACAGGCGGCCGCAGCGCCCAACCACGCCGATCGAGAAAACGTGAGTAGCAGGGCCATCGTCCCAAAGAAAATTGAGCCCATAAATTGCCAACGACGCACGGCCGGGGCGGTCTCATCCCATAAAAACAGGGCGGCCGCCAATGCGGAAGCGGCAAAGCCCCCTAGAATATTAGGGTGCGGTGTGAGCCCATAGCTGCGCAACCAATATTCGTCTCTGCCAAAAATAATACTGCCACCCCCAGGTTCAGCCCGTAAATCAAATTCCCCCAGCCATCTCAACCCAAGATCATCTTGGATCACATATTGAACCGTTGCTAAGATCCCTTGAACGGCTAAAAAGAGGAGCAATGCGCGTAAAAGCGTTTGCGGGCTAATTGGAACGGTTTTAAGGGCAAAAAATAGGACCAAGGCGATGCTCATGCGAACAAACATCACAACGGCCAACGAGCCACTAACGGTGGCCCAGGGGGCGGTTAACAAAGTAAGCACGCAGAGCAGTGCGAGTGGTAGGGTGACAAGCCTCGGCCGGAGATCGATTTTTCGCCCGTAAAAGGCAAATGCGCTTCCAGCTAGCAATAGGGCCACTAACTGGTTGGGATAGAGGCTAAAACTGCTAAATTGATAGTAGTAGGGCTCGTAGTCTAGCCGATAAATCGGGTTAAAAAGGGGCAGCGGGATAAGCAGCAGCCAAAGCGTAAAAAGAAGTCCGATCGATTTTTCTCTATTGGAAAGATTAGTTCGCAGAAAGGTCATTCACAAATCCCGGCCGGATACGAGCCATCGCTAAAGAATCGACATAGCTCCCATTCCTAAAAGCATAGTGAACGTGCCGACCTTCATGCACAAAGTCAAATTTGGTGTATAGGGCGATGGCCGCAGGATTGTCATGGAACACGGTAAGTTCTAGACGGATCAAGTTCAGCCAATTGTCTGCCATATCGATACAAGCGGCCATCAAAGCTGTGCCAACCCCTTGCCCTGCATAATCATCATGCACCCCCATCCCGATCGACCCGACATGCTTGCGGCGCGGCCGGCTGGTTGTGTTTAAACCTAACGTCCCAACGACCTTTTCATCGCACACGGCCGCCAAATTGTAAAAGCCGTCGGGCGGATTTTCAGCCCTGCGTCGTAAAAACTCTAAAGACGTATGCGGCAGCTGCAGCGTGCCAGCAATATTGTTTGCCCCTTTGTGAATCTCGTACAAGTCATTGACGTCAGCGAGTTCAACCGGCCGAATCTTTATTTCTAACCCCATCTGTTCGGTTCTCCTTTTTACCCTTTATGTTTAGGGCTGTTTGATAAATCGAAAAAAGCTATCTTTTTCAGGATGATGCTTCCCCGTTTAACTATCCTGTTCATCTTGTTAATCCTGTCCCAAAAACATTTATCAAACAGTTTCTAATGTTGAATGCGTGCCTAAAAATCTTGATTTTATATGGCACATTTGCCATGCAAACGTTTCACGAGCCGGTCAGACCTTGCATAACACTGCATTTTTATAAGTTGCTCTTTGTTTTTTCTCAATCTCTGAAATAATTATTCCACAATGTAAGCTATGGAGAAACCACATTATGAAACTGGTCACAGTAAAAAAATCTGATGAAGTAATTATGGGAGCGGTCAAGGGAGATCACATCGTTGATTTGGGGTACAACGGATCGATGATCGACATGCTAAAAAGCGGTGAGTTTGGGTTGGATGCGGCCCATAACGCAGCAGAAAGCGGCACCAAACAGTATGGGCTAGATGAAGTCACCTTCCTTCCCCCTGTCTTGCGGCCGGGCAAAGTGATTGCACTGGGTAAAAATTATGCGGCCCATGCCGCAGAAGGTGGAAGCGCTCCCCCAGACTTTCCGATGCTTTTTCATAAAACGCATACCTCTTTAATCGGCCACAACCAATCGATTGTAATTCCACCGGTGACCAAACGGGTCGACTATGAAGCGGAATTGGCGGTCATTATTGGCAAAACCTGCTATCAAGTATCTGAAGAAGATGCGATGAGCTATGTCGCAGGCTACAGCTGTGCCAATGATGTTTCGGCCCGTGACTTACAGCGCAGAACGTCTCAATTTACGGCCGGTAAAATGTTAGACACCTTTGGACCGCTTGGCCCAGCGATGATTACGGCCGATGAGATTGAGGATGTCCATAATCTAAACATTAGCTTGGACCTGAATGGAGAAACATTGCAGAGCAGCAACACCAAAATGATGATCTTCAATGTTCCGTTTACCATCAGCTATATCTCACAAATCTGTACGCTAGAACCTGGAGACGTAATCCTGACCGGTACGCCTGAAGGGGTAGGCTTCCCGCGGAATCCGCCTATCTTTCTGAAACCGGGTGACAGTGTAACGGTGCATGTAGAAAAAGTAGGCAGCTTAACCAATTCAGTTATTTAGCACACTGTCCCATAAGTAATTAAACTCTCGCGTTGCTGAGATCCCGACTTCGACAAGCTGTGCCAACAATTTGGCCTTAAAAGATCGCAGTTCTTCATGTAAGCGTAGCGACGCTCAGCAAGATCGTCTTTTCCATCATCGGGTGAGACGATCTTTTTTATTGCCTCACTAACCCAAAAGTGGAGCCAAGTAATCCTGCACAAGCTCAATACTCCCAATAAGCGACCGCTCCTTTACATCTGCAATTAATGAGTGGGGAACATAGTTAAATATATTTTCTGCCATCCAATCAGGATCATTTAACCGGGCTATCAGCTGCTCTGGTGTGAGTCCCATCCGCCGAGAAAATATCTTAAATGTTTCAATTTCAGCATCTGGCAACAGCTGACGGCCGACGAGCGTTTGCCACGGTTTAAGCTGATGATCGGTGTCAAAAGGAAGCCAGCCGGCCGCATCAACATCCAATATCTGTTCACCCGTGCCTGAGGCGATTTTAGGTAAAGAATGCTGGTCTTCAAAGGTAAGTAGCGTATTGTGTGCCACAAACCGCTGCATCCGATCTCCCCAATCCCCCAACACAAATACAGAGACGATTTTATGAAACCAAACCAGATCATAAAACAGATGAGACCCATACCCGGCCACAAAGACCGCTTCGGCATTGCCTCGATCATCGGCCGCCAGCCTCCCCCAATCGGTCATTTGTCTGTTTTGGGCCAACATCCGTTCAAAGGCTTCATAATCGCTTGGCTCGGGAGGTGTTTCATAAAAATGGGTGGTACGACGCGGAACATCGCATAATATTTGAAAGTCTGCAGCGATTTGCCCCAAACAGAACGCCCCCCAATTCCGCCTAATAAAAATGGCGGTGTCAGGCTCAAGTTCTGGCCTACCCATCATATTTTGGGCCAGATCGAGGTGCATAAAAGGAGTTGGCATAAGTTAGATTATACCGAAGCGGTTATGAAAGGACATGGACAAATCAAGGGGGCAGATTTATCCCTTTTAACCTTGATTCCACTTTTTCTTGAATAAGAAAGATGGTCGATGCCGCGTGAATCGAAAGTGAATAAAATATGATTGTTTGAAATTTATACGGTATACACCACGTACTGTTATCGGTTTCAAACGCAAATAGGGATCTATGCCACCAAGTGAAAAGAGAACCATAAAGAGTTTCAATGCTCTTTTGTAAACCGGTAACGACTGAGGAATAATTAGCAGTGATGAGTAAAGTTTTAATTATCGATGACTCCGCCCAGATGTCACATCTGTTGCGTGAAATGGTTTCGATTTTTGGCCATTCGGCCGAAATCGCCCATTCTGGCACTGAGGGCATCCAAAAAGTCAGCTCCTACGACCCAGACCTAATTTTACTCGACATCATGATGCCAGGGATGGACGGCTGGAGCTTTTACGAAGAGCATCAGAAGGTCTCTGATATTCCGGTCATTATGATTTCGGCCGACGCCTCATTCTCTACGCGCAAAAAGGCTGACAAACTAGGGATTCGACTACTCGAAAAAGGGGTAGAGCCATTTGAGCTCAGAGACATCATCGCCAGCTCTGCCCGCAACGCAGACCTAGACCTCGGTGATCAACCGACAGGTTAGGCAACGCATACGCCGTATCTAGAACAAGTCATAGAGCCCCCACAGCTTACACCCCATTCAAGAACAACTTATTTAAAGTCAACGGGCAATCGCCAGCAAGTCGCTTGTGAGCGTTGAAGAGGCAAAAGCCAATCTTCCGGCCGTGCAATTCGCTCCGCCTTCTCTGCTGTCGGATCTGTCAATCCGAAGCGATGCACTGCAAGTCCGGCCGGGGGCGCTTTTAAATCATCAACCACCCAAGTGAAATAACGCAGCTGTAGTTCAATTTCTCGCACAAATATCTGAGTCTCTACCCAATTACCGGCACCCTTTACTTCGTATCCAAATATCTCTCCTCGTGGATACAAATCTCCCTTCTCGTAAACCCATTCCATTAGCCGCAGCCGATGATTTTCATTTCCTCGGTCGTCAATCACGAAGCTGGGTAGCATCGGTTTCTCGGTCCCCCGAAACACAAAGCCAAACCGAAGCCACAATCGATCGCTGTCGGCCGGGAGCGTCGTATCTCGTGAAGGCAAAATCTGATCTAAACGAACGGTTCGTGTCAGTTTGCCATCAACCGTTTCCTCTAAAATTTTTCCAAATATACGTAAAGCCGGAATCTTGAGGGTCATTGTATTATTGTATGCCTCGCTCTACTTCATCATATGGGAGTGGGTTTGTCATGCGGACCCCTCTCGTAAAAACCGATTGAGTTCGACAAGCGAAATCGGTGCTTTAATTTGCGACTCGCCAATTTGTAACACCGGGATCGAAAAACGATAGCGTGCGTTCAAATCCCGGTCTTGGGTAATATCAACTTCAATTAATTGATGGGGATAGGTTCCAGCCAAGGTGTCTAATAACACTTTGACATCATCGCATAAGGGGCAAGGATCTTTAGTAAATAACGTAATTTGTAGCACGGATCAACGGTTGGCTTACGAAAAAGGGGTGACGATCATAATCGCAAGTAGGACAACCATCAGATAAAAATTTGAGGCTAAAAACAGCCCTTTTGCATTCTCAACTTCTGGCTTACGAATGAGCGTAATGTTTCGGCGCAATAAATCAACACTAAATAAGGCCACCGGCACAAAATACCACCAGCCAAGCTCTGGAATTGTTGCCAATAATAGTGACCCAAAAATCGTTGGTAGCGTATGTGCCATCACCATCCAAGCCGCGGTTCTGATGCTAGATGTGGTTGGCAACATCGGGGTATCAGATGCACGGTATTGATCGCGCATCATAATCGCTAAGCTCCAAAAGTGGGCCGGTGTCCAAACAAACATAACCAGCGCCAAAGCTAACACCGCCGGATCATGATGCATGCCGACAACGGCCCCGCCACTGAGGACCGCAGCACTACCGGCCGCCCCCCCAATCACTATGTTGATTTGGGTACGTGGTTTTAGCCATATTGTGTAAATAACAACATAGATAAACGCCCCCACCAATAGATAAACGGTTAGCCAAGGTCTGTAGGGAAAAACGGCCAGCGAAGGCACTAAAATGAGCAGCGTCGCGACCAATAAAACAATGTGTGGGTTTTCGATCTCTCCACTTGCCAGCGGCCGAGATGCGGTACGAGGCATCAGACGATCTTTTTCACGTTCCCAATATTGATTGATGGCAGAAGCACCGGCCGCAGTGAGCAAACCGGTCAGGGTGATCAGGCCAAAATCTGCCCAGCCAGGCCAGCCCCGAGCCCCGAGAAATGCCCCCCCTATCGCGGAAAGCACCAGCAAAGAGACAACGCGCAGCTTGAATAAAACCGCAAGTGACTTGATCACTTCACGAGGAGATGCTTCGAAAAAACCGCTTTTTTGTTGATTGGGAATTGGAGCTACGGACATAATTGTTTCACCAAAAGGAATTCTACAAAGTGCACACCGCACAAACAAGAATTCCTAAATCCTCTAACGAAAGAACAGGAACTGAAATGAGCCGATCATTTTAACAACCCGTTCTTACACGGCCGACGATACGATTCAATTCATTGCTTCATCTATTCGTCGACTCTGAACCTCTAACCTTTACCACTTCAAATATAACAAGATTTCACCCATTTAGCAGTAATGATCCAGTAACAGAAAAGAGGCTTGGCCCATTAAAGGATCAAGCCTCTTTTTAGTTTACACCAAACCTATTATGCTTCGCGTTAGTCGAGAACGTTCAAACAGTTTAGGTCTGCAAATGCTTGTTCTAAACGTACTGCTGTGCTTTCTTCCGCAACCCGCAGCCATTTGCGAGGATCGTAGAATTTCTTGTTTGGAGAGTCATCTCCATCTGGGTTGCCGATTTGCCCTTGCAGGTAATCGAAGTTTTTCGCCGAATAGCCACGAATACCATCCCAAAACGCCCATTGGAGGTCCGTATCGATGTTCATCTTAACCGCACCGTATGAGATCGCTTCTTCAATTTCTTGCGGGCTAGAGCCTGATCCACCGTGGAAAACGAAGTTAATCGGTTCTTTTGATTCAAGACCGAATTTCTCACGAACATGGTCTTGCGAATTCTTGAGGATTACCGGCCGAAGCTCAACATTACCCGGTTTGTATACACCATGAACGTTACCAAATGCGGCCGCAACGGTGAACTTATCACTGATTTTACTCAGCTCTTCATATGCATACGCCACTTCTGACGGCTGAGTATACAAACGGGCTGAATCAACATCGGTATTGTCTACACCATCTTCTTCACCACCGGTCACGCCCAATTCGATTTCAAGCGTCATCCCCATTTTGCTCATGCGCTCTAAATAACGTTTGCAAATGTCGATGTTTTCTTCGAGCGGCTCTTCAGATAGGTCGAGCATGTGCGAGCTATAGAGCGGGATACCGTGTACTTTGAAGAACGCCTCACCAGCATCTAGCAATCCATCGATCCATGGCAGCAATTTCTTCGCCGCATGGTCTGTATGCATAATGACGCGGGCACCGTAATGTGCAGCCATCTGGTGCACATGGTGTGCGCCTGCAACACCACCTGCAATCGCCCCTTTTTGCCCTTCGTTCCCCATGCCTTTCCCAGCAAAAAATTGAGCACCACCATTCGATAATGTGATGATAATGGGCGAGTTTACCCGGGCAGCAGTTTCCATCGCCACATTCGCGGTGTTGGTCCCTACGATATTTGGAGCAGGCATAGCGAAGTTTTTGGCTTTCGCAAGCTCAAACAGATCTTGTACAGCATCACCGGTTAGAACACCGGCTGGAAATTGTTCACTTAATTTGGACATTGTGTCTCCTGCGTTAGTAAGAAATAATCCTAGAAATAAATAATAACGTTTAAACCATTCGCGCAGGCCCCATTGCCAGCGCTTGGTTTAATTCGTTCATTTTGTTTGCAACGGGTGCGGCCGAGGTAAATACCCCACTACCACTCACCAGCAAACTGGCTCCGGCCGCGGCTACATCAGCCACGTTATGACTTTTAATACCGCCATCTACTTCAATGATGGCACGGCTACCACAATCAGAAATCATTTTAGATAGACGACTAATTTTGTTTTTTGCAGACTCGATGAAGGCTTGCCCCCCAAACCCTGGATTGACCGACATGATCAAAGCCAAATCAATCATGGGTAAAACTTCTTCGATTGAGCTGAGAGGGGTCGCGGGGTTTAAAGCGACACCGGCCAAAACATCTAGTGCTTGAATCGCTTGAACGGTTCGATGTAGATGAGGGCTCGCTTCAACGTGTACCGTTAGCACGTCGGCTCCGGCCGCCTGAAACTCTGCCAAATACCGCTCCGGCTCTACAATCATCAAATGAACATCAAGAATCAGATCATATTCGGCCGCAATCGGTTTTAGTGCGGCAACGATAGGCAAACCGATACTGATGTTAGGAACAAATCGGCCGTCCATCACATCGATATGGATAACCTTCGCCCCCGCTTTCGCCGAAGCGATCACCTGTTCCCCTAAACGGGCAAAATCACAGGCAAGTATCGACGGGGCAATTTGAGTTTGTTTCGATAATAACTTCAGAAAGACCTCTTCTATCTAAGAATCTAAGAAATCAAATTAGTTGACGGTATATTATATCATCCCAGATACACGATAGGGTCAACCGTTACTTTTCATCTGCCATAAGTAGCTTTTCAGAAAATCACGATTCCATCAAACCGCATACCGCTCTATCCCGACACTTCAGTTCAAGACAAATGCGATATTGTTGATATTATCTAACTAATGTGACCTTTTTCACGAGTGACATCAGTCCTAACAGGGCAAAATCAATCACGACGACCATATATAATTTGCAGATGCATCTATTTAGAAAAATTCTACTCCCCCTTTTTATTGCGGTTGGCGCAATCAGTCTGCTTATTTTTTCATTGCGGCCGCAAACCACCGCAGCCCAAATCGATCCACAATCCAAAATTTCGGCCGAGCTCGTCCAGCAGCTAGAAGATTCAGACGACCCGATCCGTTTTATCATCTATATGACTGACCAGCTTGACCTAGATTTCGATCGTTTACCAGAGGCAGAGTTATCTCGCCGAGAAGCGATTGTCAACTCGCTGCAGTCAACGGCACGAAAAAGCCAACGGCAAATTTTACCCCAGCTCGAATTGATGCAAACACAAAATCGAATCAGACGGGTACGACCGTTTTGGATTACCAATGCGATTGCGGCCGAAGGGGATGCTGACACGATTTTGACCTTGGCCAAGCATCCGGCCGTTGGCAAAATCGACCTAAATCATCAGATCACAATGATGCAGCCGGTTGATAGGCAAGGCGTAGATGTCGGGGATACAAAACCAGAAACATGGGGACTAGAGCGGGTCAAAGCACCACAGGCCTGGCACGCTTTAGGGATCACCGGGACAGGTGTAACAGTAGCGATTATGGATAGTGGAGTAGACTATCTTCATCCTGATTTAGCCAGCAATTACCGAGGGTTACAAAACAATGGGGATTATGATCATAATGGCAATTGGTTCCATGCAGCCTACCCTACACGCACGGTTCCCTCTGACGACAATGGGCATGGCACCCATGTGGCGGGAACGGCGGTGGGCAAAAATGGAATTGGGGTAGCTCCAGGAGCTAATTGGATCGCGACCGCCATTGGAGATGATGATGACCTGCTTTTGAACAGCTATGTCTACGCTGCGTTTGAATGGCTTCTTGCTCCGAACGGGGATGCTGCACTTGCACCAGATATTGTCAATGGGTCTTGGGGTGGTCCAGGCGCTTCATCATGGTTCATCAACGAAGTCAATTTATTAGAAGAAGCAGGAATTATTCCCGTTTTTGCCGCAGGCAATCAAGGACCACTGACACAAACTATGGTCTCACCAGCCGCGTACCCCGAAACGATCTCTGTTGCTGCGACCGAATCTAAAAATTCGGTTGTCTGGTTCTCATCCAGGGGACCGTCATTTTTGCATGGTAATCCAGCCCCAATCATCGCCGCCCCTGGAACAAAAATATATTCATCCCTGCCTGATAATGAGTACGGATATTATTCAGGCACTTCGATGGCTTCCCCACATGTAGCGGGTGCATTAGCATTGCTTTTATCAACCGATCATGACTTAGTAGGTTACAGTGATGTACGCAATCATCTTATCGATTCAGCGGAACCTTTCCAAGATAGCCATCCCAATATGGAAAGCGGACACGGTATGTTAAATACGGTTCGTCTCATTGAAAAATATATTCCCAACAGCGGTCAGTTTAGTGGGATTGTCCAAAGCAATGGGTCACCTGTTCCGGGGATAGATATTCAAATTTCAGCACCATCTGGCAACTTTGTTATTCAAACAGACCAAAACGGGCAATATTCGTTTCATGCAAAACCGGGCAATTATCTCTTAACGGTCGATACGTTTGGCTATCACCAGTTCGAAAGTGGAAATTTAACTCTCTCAACTGATAAAAGCTTTTTTAATATTAACCTCGATAAGGTTCCGCATGGCACACTAGAAGGCCGTGTGGCAAGTTTAGATGGATCCCCAATACAAGCACCGGTTAGGATTACTTCGTTTGAATTCGAAACGGTTATCGAAACAGATGCATTTGGAAACTATTCAATCAAGTTACCCACCGGCTATTATGCGATCCATGTCGCCAAAAGCGGGTATACGCTGGGCAAAGACAATGGCTGGGTCAATGAAGATACGATAACGGACAGATCTTTTTCTCTTGATGAAAGTGAATCGATTCTAATGGTTGATGCGGGCCAATGGTCGTTCCGCGGACGCGCTGAAGATTATATCGATGCATTTTCTTTGCTAGACAAAGGGTACGACCTTCACTCAATCTATGATCCTGTTGCCGACTTGCCCACCTTAGAAGATCTAAAAGCATATGACATTGTGATCTGGTCTGATCCTCGCTACGCGCCTGGTTATATCGGGGCGAGTTTCACAATCTCTCAATATATGAGCGCGGGGGGAAATATGTTACTCACCGGCAGCAGGCTCGCCTTATACGACTCATCTAGCTTCGCAGATGTTGAGTGGCCATCCCTCATTGCTCATGCAGAGCCGCTCGCTCTGATCACCCCAACCCAAGCGATTTTCGGCCGCGACAACACCGAATTCACAGGGCAAAATATCAGCTTAAAATCAGACAAGGAAGGGACGAACAACGTCATTACGACGATGAAATCTAAATATCCCTACAAGAGCGAAATCATTTTTGATCATGGACCTACAATCGAAGAAGAAAATGGTGTTGGTATTAAATCTGGACACTGTGAACAATACAACATCGTTTATCTAGGCTTTGAAATTTCTGACTTAGAGGATACAAGAGATCAGGCGGACATACTCAGTAGCTCGATTGAATGGATGAACCATGCACCACAAGAAGCTGGGGTCCAATGGCTGGCAGAAGATTCTGAAAGCCCTGTGGTGCCAGGGCAAACTTACGGCTACCAAGTAAAGTTATACAACCGCAGTGAAACGATGACCGTCACCTATGACATTAATATCGAAGGAGAGTGGCCGGTAGAAATAATCTCACCCACACTCACGCTTGGCCCTTGTGAAGCACTACCGACCACGATTTCGGTAACCGTTCCAGCAGATTTGGGGAAAAATGTGTCGGACAGCACCCGGATAACCGCGATTAGCCAAAATAATGAACAGATCAGTGATGATCTGACGATAAGCCACAAAACACCTGGGACTGTGTTATTGGTCGATGGGCACCGGTGGTACTCGCAAGCAGATATTTACGAAGCGGAGTTTGATCAACTAGATTTAAATTATGATGTCTGGACCATACGGGGCGATTTACAAAGAGGAAGTCCACCGGCAGAATTACTTCAAGAATATCGTTATGTGGTTTGGTACACGGCCTATGACTGGTTTGCCCCTGGAACAAAAGATGAAGTTGAATCGCTGGAACTGTATTTAGAAAACGGCGGCCGGTTGTTTATGAATAGCCAAGACTTTTTGTATTACAACGACCAAACCAAGCTGGCCCGTGGCTATTTCGGAATCACCGATTTCCATGAATCGATTACCCCCACAGTCGTATTCGGGGATGAGCTTTTCAGTGTCCCAGCTGCCCTAACCGGCAGTCTGCCGATCTATTTTGACGATTTCCAAAACAATGGGGATACCATGCTGTTATCCGACCAACCTAATGTTCGGCCGTTATTGTGGCACGATCGCGGGATTGGTGGTGTCGGGAACTTTAGCGACGATCCAGATACACCGTGGCGAACGGTATTTTGGGGCTTGCCGTTTGAAAAGCTAGCCGATAACGCCCATAGTGATGTGATGGCAGGCGCGCTCGGCTGGCTGGGTGACCTCGGAGACACATCTATCGAGGTTGATCAATCATACGTCGACCCAGGCAATCCATTAACCTTTACAGTGACGATCCGCAACCGGCCGACCGGCATCACACAGACCGTCACGGTAACCAACCCGCTTCCGGCCGGATTAGAATACATCACCGACACGCTCATGGGGGATGCCACCTGGGACCCCACAGCACAAACATTTAGCTGGGTGGGCGGTTTGGCCCCAAACCAAACTGAGACTTTTAGCTATCAAGCATCACCCCAATCGGCCGGTCGATACCTAAACCCGATCGAAATTGCAGGGGATCAGGAACTGGTCCCATTTAGCCGAGGTGCAATCGTTCAAGCCGGAGGCTTTGACCTTTCAACCAGTGATATTCATCACGAGCTTGGTCCACGCACCGACGGCTCGCGACGGGTAACGATGACACTCGCCGTTAATAACGTCGGTGACACACCGATTAGTAATATCACAGCAACCGCTTTTATCCCCAAAGAAATGGTGTTTTTAACCGACACCATCAGCAGTTTAGATGGAACCGCCGTCTACACCCAGGCGAGCGTTATTTGGCACGGGGATGTAGCCGCAGCATCACAGGTGACGGTCTCGGCCGTCTTTACCAGCGATAGCGCATATTTGGATGAATGGATCTTATCCAATTTGCGCATTGAAGATGCTGAAGCACCCAAATGGTTTATTTATGAACCACAGTTTTTTGAAGCTTTCAAAAATTGGGCCCCATTTGTTGGGCAAGAATAAAATCGTGGCACCTATCGGGCCAATCGACCCAACATCGCATCGGTTACAAATGCTGTGATGCCGGTAGCAGGCAACCCTGCCTGCATCACGGCGGCCGCAGCTTGTTCAATTTTGTCCGCCTGATACGGCCGGTGCCACACATAGCGGGCCAACATCGCCCCACTCAGCATCGCCGCAATCGGGTTCGCCACCCCTTGCCCGGCGATATCCGGGGCAGAACCATGCACCGGTTCAGCCACAGCCACCCCATCCCCCAAATTAAGCGACGGGGCCAAACCTAAACCGCCGCCCCAATGTGCGGCCGCATCTGACAAAATATCACCAAACAAATTGGTTGTCACCGCAATGTCAAACCGCTCCGGTTCTCCCACCATTTTGAGGGCGGCAACATCGATCAACAGTTCATCCACCTCGATCTCTAGGCCAGATTCAGCGATAACGTCTCTGACGCTATCTCGAAAAAGCCCATCGGTTAAAGGTAAAACATTGGCTTTATGCACAATGGTGATTTTGCGTCTACTCTGAGCTTGGGCCAATGCCACGGTTTGTTCTGCAATCCGACGACTTGCTGCCCGGGTAATCACTCGTTCGGCCGTTGCCGTCTCGCCACTGGGGTCAACAGTTTCTCGGCCGATATAAAGCCCTTCGCTATTCTCTCGCACCACGATCATGTCGATCTGCTTTTCGGATGAGGGTGTCACCCCCGCGATGCTTTGCACCGGCCGAATATTCGCATACAGCCCTAATTCTTGGCGCATGGTCAAAATCGCACTGCGATACCCATCCACCTTATAAAGCGGAGATTGAACTGCACCAAACAACCCAGCACCACAATCACGAATTGTCTGCAAAGTTTCGGCCGGAACTGAGTTTCCCGTCTGCTCGAAAGTCTCCCAACCGGCATCAGCCATCACCGTTTCTAATTCAGGCAATACCGCCTGAAGCACCTGCACAGCGGCCGGTATCACTTCTTTTCCTATCCCGTCACCGGGCATGACACAAAGTTTCATGTTAGCTTTATCAGCCCATCAGCTTTATTAGCTGATCAGCTATTCGGGAACCGCCCATGCTCACGTACGTAAGGGACAATGCCGCCGGCATCGATAATCTCTTTGGCAAAATTAGGCACTTCGGGCAATGCGTGCCGGTTTCCATCGATGAGGATCGTCCCATCTTCTAAATCTAGGGTCGCTTCAGAACCGGCCAACAGCTTTTCAACCAACTCCGCATCAACAAAGACCGGTATCCCCAAATTGATCGCATTGCGATAAAAAATACGGGCAAAGCTATTGGCGAAAATCGCCCCAACCTGCCGCCTGCGCAGCGCGTATGGGGCATATTCACGAGATGACCCACAACCGAAGTTATCGGTCGCCACAATTAGGTCCCCTGGCACCGCTTGCTTATTAAAGTCTGGTCGAGCTTCGATAAAGGCAGCATCCCCCACGTCTTTGTCCGGCCGCATATAAGGCGCATACCGCCCTGGCACAATTTGATCTGTATCGACATCGGCTCCAAATTTCCAAATGTTTGACATGATATTTTGTTTTCAGCTATCAGTTTTCAGTTTTCAGCTCTACGCATTCAACTGACACTTAATAACTAAAGGCTGACAGTTAGCAACCGTGGATCGGTAATTTCACCCGTAATGGCAGATGCTGCGGCAACCGACGGAGATGATAAGTAGATTTGCGACGTCGGGTGCCCCATACGTCCCTTAAAGTTTCGGTTTCCGGTAGAAAGACAGATATCGTTATCTGCTAGTGTCCCTTGATGCCGCCCCATACACGCGCCACAGCCAGGGGTTGTTAAGGTCGCCCCGGCCGACAGCAAAATGTTTAACGTGTCATCCGCAATCGCCTTTTGCAGCTCCTCTCGCGAAGCAGGGGTTACCAGCAGGCGCAAATGGGGATGAATCTGTTTTCCTTGCAAAATATCGGCCGCATCGCGTAAATCTTCATAACGGCCGTTGGTGCAGGTCCCTAAAAAGACAACGTCTATTTTCTGCCCCACAATGTCAGACAAGTCGACCACATCATCAACCGAATGGGGAATCGCAACCTGAGGTTCGAGTTCATCTAGATCGATTTCTAGCGTTTGGGCATAGATCGCATCTGAATCAACATACAGCCAATCTGGCACATCGAACCGTTCTGCCACTTCACCGTCTGGTGGGAAAATACCCGCTTTAGCACCCAATTCAATCGCCATGCTAGACATCGTTTGCCGCCCGTTCATCGGCAGCCAATCCATCCCGTGATACTCGATCGCCATGTAGGTTGCCCCCGCAATGGTCAGGTCACGACACAGCTTTAAAGCGAGGTCTTTGGCATCGACCCCCGGCCGAAAACGGCCAGAAACCTGAATGCGCAATGTTTCTGGCACCCGCAGCCAAGTCTTGCCGGTGGCCCAAACAAGGGCGATATCGGTAGACCCCATCCCGCTGCCAAATGCCCCCACCGCCCCATAGCTGGTTGAATGGCTGTCAGAGCCTACAACAATGGTGCCCGGCCGGGCGATTTTTTCTTCAACAAGCACCTGATGGCAAATGCCCCGGCCGACATCGAACAGGCGTACATCCTGCTCGCGCGCAAACTCTCGGATAAAGTTTTGATTTTGGGCGGTTCCTACATTCGAAGCGGGAGCCACATGATCCATAACCAATACAATCTGATCACGGTTTGCGACTTTCTCCACCCCAAGCTGCTCTTTCACCGTTTTAATAATGCCCGGTGTCAACGAATCATGCCCCATTGCGGTATCGGGTTCCACAACAACCAGTTCACCAGCCCGCACCGGCCGGCCGACATTGTTTGAAATAATCTGTTCAGATAAGGTCAAGCCTGACATCATTAATCTCCTGGTACCGCGTCTAGTTGCGGCAAGTTACGGCGCAACAGCGAGTCGACATCGTCTAATGTCAACACTCGATCATCAGCCATCGACTTGATTTTCTCTGTCAGCATTTTCGCCTGCGCATCGGTTAAATCTAGCCCTAGCTGCTCCGCCCGGTTACGCACCGCATTCCAACCGGTTAAACGATGGGCCACATGAATATACCGGGTCAATCCGAAATCTTCCGGTTTTAACGCTTCATAAGTGGATGGGTTGTTTAACACCGCTTTGGCATGGATGCCCGCTTTGTGGGTAAATGCGGAAAAACCGGTAATATAATTATTAAAAGGAATATCGATACCAACCCATTCTGCGATAGTCGAATCTAATTCTTTTAGCAATGGCAGATTGTATTTCTCGACCAAAACCGAATCTGTTGCGTACAGACGTGCGATTAAACCGCCCAACGACGTAATGCCGTTTCGCTCTCCGATGCCCAATACGCTGGTATCGATATGGGTCGCCCCGGCTTCCAAAGCGGCATACGCATTGGCAATTGCACAACCGCTGTCATTATGCCCATGAAATTCGATATCGGCCGAAATTCGGCCGCGCAAATCATGCACCAAATCATAGATTTGACGCGGAGTACCGATACCAACCGTATCAGCTATCCCCACCCGATTAACACCTAAGGCATCAACCGCTTCATACACTCGGAATATATCTTCTCGTGCAGACCGCAGGCTATCCTCTGTGCTAAAACGGACTTCGACCCCTTGTCCTTTAATAAAAGTGACAACTTCTTGTGCAATCTCAATAATCGCATCGATGCTTTTACCATGGCTAAAGTCGCGCAAATAAGATGAAGTGCCGATAACGACGTCAATTCCGTCGACCCCGGTATCAATCGCCCGTTTTGCGTCATCAATGTGACAGCGGGTATGTGTTAAAGTTTTCGCTTTTAATCCCAAACCGGCGATCGCGCAGCAATCGTTATAGCTTGTTTCGGAAGCATAAGGGGATGTGAGTTCAAGATACTCAACCCCAAATTCATCTAACATCTGTGCTATATGAATTTTTTGCTCAGTTGTAAAAAATGCATTCACAAACTGCTCGCCCTCTCTTAGTGTCGATTCTATAATCGAAAAATTCTCTAAACTCATCGTATCTCTCTTATAAAAATTAGTTGGCTGCTTTAATTTCGGGGAAAATTTCGAATTAACACAGCCTAATAAATAAAAAAAGCGACTTTCTTACCCTAAAAAAGAAAGCCGCTTAATAACAAAAAAACTTTTTATTATTTATAATCGTCAATCGGGCAGGGGCATAACACGTTTCCCACAACGCTTAAGTCCCTTCTTTCGCTTAATAATGATGATGCTGGTGGTCATAATGTTCATCAGGCAAAAAAAAAGCCCCACCAAATCTGGTGAAGCTTTGTTTAAAACAAATTAGTGCAACAAAAAAACCAGATCGTTAGATCGGGAAACGCTTCTTGTTCTTCTTGACGAAATTTTGTGTCTCAAAACTTTTCATTGCGGCGAGAATATATCAAAGCGGGATGAGTAGGTCAAGAAAATGTAAGGTTTCCCTGGATTAATAAATCTAAGTACATACAATTAGCGTCTTACCACGTAATCCCTTAAGTATGGTTTTAATCGAACGGAGTCCGTTTGGAGATTGTAGAGAAAAAACAAGCGATAAAAGATGAAGCCGCCACCAATATTGAATTGATGGAAGCGATCCGCGATTATGGCGATATAGTCGCCTTTCGCGATCTATACGACAAGTATTCATCAGCCGCACTCGGCCTCAGCTATAAAATCGTTCGGAACCGCAAACTGGCCGAAGACATTGTGCAAGAGACATTCTGGCGCATATGGCACAATTCGGCTCAATTTGACGGCTCCAAAGGACGCTTTACGAGCTGGATGTTCGGTATTGCTCGCAACCTATCGATCGACGCCATCCGGCGCAATAAACGAGTAACGCTCCAACCGGTGTTTGACGAACAAACACAAGATGAAGGCGCTAATTCAGTGCTGACAGAAGATGAAGACATGGCAGATTTGGCTTGGGCAGAAGTTCGCCACAAAGAAGTCCGATCTGTTATAAAAATGCTCCCTCCTGAACAGCTAGATGTCATTATCTGGATTTATTTTCAAGGTAAGACACGTCGTCAAATCGCCCAAGAGCAAAACATACCTTTTGGCACTATTAATACACGTGCTCGTCTGGCATTGAAGAAATTACAAGCCATGCTTGCCGAAAAGGGGATGGACGAATGACACAGAGAAACGAATACGACTCATCTAAATTAGAGATCAACATGGAGAACGCTGAAGAACATTTGGCCGTCTTAACCTTAGGCGGATTAACGCCTGAAGAAGAGGCAGAAGTTGAGCTCCTTATCGCAGCTGATCCAGAATTAGCATTAGAGATGCAGGCGTTCAGCGAGGTTGTGGACGAGCTTCCTTATATGGCTGAGCCGATGGAAGTTTCGAAGAAAGTTGAAGATATGTTATTTAAACGGGTTGAGGCCAACGCCCAAGCTCGTTTTAAAATTTCCCCTTCAACGACTCAAATCTTCAAAGCCCGCATTCCTCAAAAAATCGAACCGGTTAAACAACTAACTTGGTATGAAGGTTTATTAAGCCGGCCGTTGATTGGTGCTAGCCTTGCCGCCTTTGCGCTGGTGCTTGCTGGGCTGTTCGGACTGCTTAGCGCCCGCCTAAATGCTGTATCGAACACCAATGAGCAATTGCAGAACGAAGTTGAACGCAGCATTCTGGCCGAACAAATATTAACTGATCAAGTCGCTGACTTAAACCAAGATTTAGACGAAGCAAATGGCTTCGTTGAGGCCTACAAAACGCAGCTAACCAATGCACTAATCGAAAATCAAGATCTTTTACAGACCGCGACTGCGGCCGAGCTAACAAGAGACGAGATCGCCACCCAAGTGGCAGCACTCGTAGAAGAAAACAGCACACTCTCGAATCGCAATGGCTCGTTAGAAGAACGGGTTGCGTACCAAACGCAAATTATCGACCTATTTAGCTCGAGCGACGCCCAAGCGATTGAGATCGGTGGTACCGACATCAACCCAAACGCGGTCGCAACATTGGTGTTTAATCCAGAGACCAATTTAGCGATCATGGTCGTCAATGACCTCCCTCAGCTAAACGAAGATGAAGTTTATCAAGTCTTGCTGATTCGCGGTGAAGAACACGACACGTCTGAGACATTTACCGTCAACGCAGGCGGTGAAAATATCTTTATTGTCGAAAGCCCATCCCCAATGGCGATCTTCGACACAGTTGGCGTCTCTATCGAACCAGATGGTGGCAGTCCGCAGCGCACGGGTGAAGTTGTGTTACTCGGTGAAATTGTAGGCTAGAGAATTTTCATTCCCCCTCTAATAAAAAAAGCCGGTTTAGATTGAAATCTAAATCGGCTTTTTTTGTCTCTATCGACTGCGTTCTTTTAGCTCACGCTGAACCTGTCGATTTGCGTCTTTCTTAGCGATCGACTGTCGCTTATCATAATTTTTCTTACCGGTTGCAATCGCGATCTCTACTTTTGCCAGTCCATTTTTCAAGTACAACCGTGTTGGCACCAACGTGACCCCTTTGTCAAACATCGCGCGTTCAATCTTGTAAATCTCTTTCCGATGCAACAACAGTTTGCGTTTCCGTTCCGGTTCGTGGTTTTCTCGATTCCCCTGCTCGTAGGGTGAAATATGCATATCAAGCAGCCATAACTCCCCATTCTCATCCGGCCGGGCATAAGCCCGTTTCAAGTCTGCTTTGCTTGCCCGCACCGATTTAATCTCAGTTCCGGTGAGAACCAACCCGGCCTCAAACCGTTCACCTAAATGAAAGTCAAAACTGGCTCGTCTATTTTTTGCGACTATTTTTTCGCCTTTCGTAATCATCTATCTAATCCACGTTAAAAAGAATCGACCGCAAATGGGTAGTCTTTTAGCTCAAAAGATCAGCAAAATTTGCTGATGGTTAACGTGCGTCCAACCACTACCCGATATGATCTACCACTCTTTTTCTATATTATCGATTTTCTAAGAAATCAATCGCCGTCTGTAATTGAAGGTCATCTTCAGAGCGGAATAACGCACCGTCTGGCATGTCGACAATAATGTCTGGCGAAACACCAACTTTATCGATCACGATGTCATTTGGCGAATAAAAGCGTGAAATTGTCACACGCAATTCTGATCCGTCAGACAAATCATACAGATTTTGAACCGACCCTTTACCAAAGGATTGGGTACCGATAATCGTCGCACGTCCTGTATCACGGAACGCCCCTGCAATCAGTTCAGACGCACTCGCGCTACCTGAATTGATAAGCAACACCATCGGAATTTCCTCACCGATATCGCCGCTATCAGCTTCGTATGTCCGCTCTAGACCTTGATTGCTCTTTTGGAACAACACTACCGATTCAGGCATAAACAGGTCGGCAATTTCGACAGCGTCAACTAAAAATCCGCCGGGATTATCTCGTACGTCAAAGATTAAAGATGTAGCACCTTGATCAAGCATATCTTGAACGGCCGTAACCATCTGTTCTGATGCGACTCCATTAAATTGGGTCAACTGGATATAACCAATGCCGTTATCAAACAGTTCTGTTTCAACCGTTGGTATTTCAATTCTTGCGCGGGTGATTGAAATATAGACCAGCTCAGCTTCGCCTTCACGAGATACACCGAGCACAACAACCGAGTCACGAGGGCCACGGACTTTTGAAACGACTTCGTCAATCGATTGCCCGACAACATTTTCACCGTCGACTTCAACAATAATGTCATTTGATTTCAAGCCCGCTTCGGCCGCTGGGCGCCCTGACATCGGCCGGACAATATAGATCAATCCATCATCATTTTCATTGACGAATGCACCGATCCCTTCAAACGTTCCGGTCATATCCTGACGACTCTGCTCCGCTACAGACGGTTCACTAAAGCGGGTATTCACATCGCCCAAAGTTCCTAAAGCAGCTTCTAACAGCGCATAGTTTAATGTTTCAGCATCTGGCAAGCGTCCATCGAAATTCTCCTCCACTATATCCCAAGCTTCAAAGAAAACTTCTAGGTCATCTTCCCCTAGATCGGTAATCGGCGGGCCAGATGGGGTCGGGGTCGGGCTAGGTGTTGCAGTGGGTGGGCGTTCCTCTTGAACGACCTCTGAATCATCTTCCGCAGACTCATCCCCTTCGCCTCCATCACTGGCAGGGACAGTCACCTGCACAATGCGTTCTACAATGCGGGTCACTTCAACTTGTTCAACTACAGGCCGGACGGGGTCTGTAGTAGCGACCGCTTGAGCGCCACCTTGACCATATAACATGCCCCCGTAAAAAGACAGCCCTGCAACCAAAAGCAGCATAATTAAGCCAAGAACCGCTCCGGTTAGGGAATTCATAAAACCAGAATTTTGATTGTTCATTATTTAATCCTAAAAAAAGGTGAGAAGTAAATGACCGATGTCATTTAGCAGATGGGTGTGGCTGCTCATTCGACCGAGCCACCACTAAAGTTAAAATTTTTGATGATCTAAAAAAGATCATTTAAAGAATGGAAGCTGAATCAATCTCTCTTTCAGTTTTCTCATTCATGCTCAGCTGAATATTTAGCTGAGGCTATTTTTTGCTTGGTCAACGCTTATGCAAGTGACCAAATGGCCGGTTAATTTAAATCTTCAAACACTGACGATAAGTTATCGATACCGGCTTGAATAAAAAAGTCTTTGCTCGGGTTTTCGCTCGCAGCCACTAGATCAACCGGAATATCGGGCCATAAACCTTCACGGTCTAATTGGCTGCCATTGGGCGTATACCAGCGGGCCGACGTTACATGTATCGACGACCCGTCAGATAAATCATATACGAGTTGGACAGACCCTTTTCCGTAACTCTTAGATCCGATCAATAGGGCCCGCTGGCGATCTTGCAACGCACCGGCCACAATTTCAGCCGCACTAGCGGTCCCTGCATCGATTAAAATCACGAGAGGTATGTCGGCCGCAATCGACCCACCGGCCGCATTATACAGTTTTTCCCCTTCAGATCGGCTCTCTTGGCGCAAGATCAAACCATCGTCTAAGAAATGATCCACAACAGCGACCGATGCGTCTAACAAACCGCCCCCATTGCCGCGCAAATCTAAGATCAAGCCGGAAACCCCTTCTTGTTGCAACTCACCTAGCGCATCTTCTAATTCGCTAGCAGTTTCACCGCTGAATCGCGACAGCTGGATATAACCGATTTCCGGTGCGTCGGGCAATATGCGATGAAATACAGAAGGGACCAAGATATTTCCAATCTCAACCTCGATCTCAAGAATCGATCCATCCCGGTCAATGGTCAATTCTAATTCATCCCCGACTTCTCCTCGCAGCAGTTGCTCCACTTCGTCTGTCGTTATATCACCTGGTACCGTTTCTGAATTAATCTCTAGTAAGATGTCCCCTTCTAAAACACCCGCTTCAGATGCAGGGTTCCCCGGGATAGGGACCAAGCGGGCTTCACCGATCTCATTTCGCTCGACATAGACGCCGATCCCACCATAGTTTCCAGTTAGGGTGACGATCTCTTCTTGGCGAACAACCGGTTCTAAGAAAACTGAATAGGGATCATCTAAGCCAGATAGCGCCCCACGAATGGCAGCATAGGTTAATTGGCGGCCGCTGGGCACCTCACCGATATAGGTCGATTCGATGTGGCCCCAAGCTTCCCAAAAGAGGTCAAATCCGGCCGCTTCGGCGTCTGTTTCTAAATCTTGGTTATCGTTCAAAAAGGGGAGCGGAACATCAAACACCTCGTTGGTCATAAATCCGGCCATGAAGGCCAAAATCGGGAGTAAGATCACCAATCCAAGGGTCACAATGTTTTGGGTGCGGTCTGACATTAGTGGATTTTACCAGCCCAAGGGCAAGACTGCCCTAAATTTTGTCCAAAATTTAAGAGAAGAAAGTCATAGTTGGCACAAACGAGATATAATTGGGTCAATGTTCCAAGATGAAGCAAATATATTTATTAAAAGTGGTGATGGTGGCGACGGGATGATTAGTTTCCGTAGGGAAAAATATGTCCCCCTCGGCGGCCCTGACGGTGGCGATGGCGGCCGTGGTGGTCACATCATCTTTAAAGTAAACGGCAAACTCAACAGTTTGCACACGATCCGGCGTGCGGTCCATTATCGGGCTGACCGTGGCGTGCATGGTGGTCGAACCAACAAAACCGGGGCCAACGCGGCCGATTTATATCTGGAAGTCCCAGCAGGAACCCTCGTTCGGGATCGTGACACCGGTGATTTACTAGCCGAGCTGGTCAACATTGGCGATGAGGCGATCATCATCAAAGGTGGTGATGGCGGCCGTGGCAACACAAAATTCGCCAGCAGTGTCAATCGCGCCCCTCACATGGCAGAACGGGGTGAACCCGGCCGTGAGCTGTGGGTGTCTCTCGAATTAAAACTGATTGCAGATGTTGGCTTAGTTGGGTTACCCAATGCGGGTAAATCGACCCTTCTTTCAGTGATAAGTGCCGCAAAACCGAAGATCGCCGCATATCCTTTCACAACCCTTGTACCCAACCTTGGGGTCGTCGCTGTTGGTGAATATGACAGCATCGTCATCGCAGACATTCCGGGTCTAATCGAAGGTGCATCCTCTGGTGCAGGGCTGGGCCACACCTTTTTACGCCACATCGAACGGACCAAAGTTATTCTGCATTTAATCGATGGCAGTGCTTCAGACCCGATGGAAAACTTTGCCGCCATCAATCAGGAATTAGCCCTTTATGATGCGGGGCTAGAGCGTAAACCTCAAATTGTGGTCCTCACAAAAATGGACCTGCCCGATGCGATCGCGTGGGAACCGATTCTCGAAGAAGAGATTAACAAACGTGGCTACACGTTTATGTCGATTTCGGCCGTCACCCGCCTCAACCTTCAAGACCTCATCTACAAAGTTTATCAAATGCTCGAAGAGCTACCGGAACCGGAAGTTGACCCCAATGCTGAAGAAGTCGTCATTCGACCAGATTTTGATGAAAATCAGTTCACCATTGAACGAGAAGAGGATGCATGGCGCGTACGTGGTATACGAATCGAGCGGGTCGCTTCAATGACCTACTTCGAGTTTGATACGACCGTACGCCGTTTCCAGCGCATTCTAGAGAGCATGGGAATTACCAAAGCACTGATTGAAGCAGGCGTTGAACCAGGAGATATGGTCCGTATCGCGAACGAAGAGTTAGAGTGGACTGACTAGTACAAAGGGGCATAGATAACGAACATGTTGAAATGTGGTTCGCCCTTTTGCTTGACTTCGAGCGGATGGAACACGCGGAACAAGCAACTTCGGTGATTTCGACAAAGGGTTCATTCTCTACAACTGATCATGGCTTCTAAAAAAATCGGCCTGATGTGCGGCACGTTCAATCCACCACATATCGGCCATCTGATACTAGCCCAAACCGCCCTGCAAGAATTAGCCTTAGATAAGGTTCTTTTCTTACCTGTTGGGGATCCTACCCACAAAACAACGACCACTGCGGCCCATCATCGGGTCGAAATGACCCGGTTGGCCATTGCGGGCAACCAAGACTTCGAGCTTGACACCACAGACGCAGTCCGGCCGCCCCCCCATTACACAGCGTCTTTGCTACCGTTGATTCAAACTGAATTCCCATCGGCCGACTTATGGCTTCTTATCGGTGGGGATTCACTAAGTACATTCCCAAGCTGGCATCAACCTGACCAACTTTTAGAGCACTGCCGCTTAGCCGTTCTCAATCGGCCGGGGTACGATCCCGATCTGCCCCATCTAAGCCGGTCTGTACCGGCACTCGCCACCCAAGTAGATTGGCTAACAGGTCCGTTTATCCATTTGTCGTCGTCTTGGTTACGCGCACAGCTCGCCGAAGGCATCGATAAAGGGACAACCTATCTGCTACCGGGCTCTGTAAAGCAATATGCAATGCGCCATCAACTTTACACGCATAATAAATGAGGCAAGACCAAGAACATGCAAGTGGTCTGCCTGACCACCAAACTGTTGTGAGTTTGTTAGAAAAAGCTCTCAATCAAGGACAAAACCCCACGCTAACCGTTATTAGTAACAGTATGGCCCCCCTTCTAGAAAGGGGCGATCTGGTGACGTTATCTAAATTAAATTTTGAAACCTTAAAAAAAGGGGATATTATTACGTTAACTCAGAGAGAAGCACTTACGACCCACCGAGTAGTTACAGTCACAAACGAAGAAATTGCCACCAAAGGTGATTGCAATTTCCTTCTTGACGAGCCAATCACCTTCAGTCAAGTGATTGGGAAAGTCTCGATCATCACATCACACCAAAACAACATCACAATCGACCTGGATGCGAGAAAACATCAGACTAAACTAAATTGGATTTACTATCTGGCGCGCACCCAACAAATATTAAACGTAAAGACACGCAACAAAATTAGGGCCATCAGCGTAACGTTTAGAGCGTTAAGACGCCTGATTTTAAAAACCATCTAGTGATCAAAGAGGAAAATGTCGGATGACACATTGATGCAGTTCTTTATTGAATTGTCTCAAGCAGTTTCGGCATCAAAGGAGACAGACTTGTGGAATCTAATCAAGAAATTGACATCGGGACCGGAGGCAATCCTGTAATTATGAACCAGTCCCAAAAAATAAATAAAGACACCCACTTGTTAGATGCGATGACCGCGTTTGAACAACACATGCAAAATGAGGGCTTTGCAGTCAACACAATCAAATCGTTTTTAAGCGATATTCGCTTGTTGCACAAATACATCGGCAACAAACCGGTTGGTGAAATAGACATTGAGGATTTAAATAAATTTTTAAATTGGCTGCAATACGAACGAGGGGTTCCTTGCAGTCCAAAAACTTACTCACGACGAGTAACAACGCTAAAAGTTTTCTTCTCATGGCTCAACAAATCTGAAGTCATCGGGCTAGACCCGGCGACGGGCGTTGCGCAAAAGAGCGTAAGCAGTCCACTGCCGACAATCCCGACACCAGACCAAGTCGAGCAAGCGATTAAGGTCGCGGATGCTTGGCGCAATGGTGAAGACATCTCCGGCAACAAGCGTAAACGGGACACCCGCCCCTATGTGCTTATCAATCTAGTTCTACAGGCTGCTGTGAAAAAAGGTGAAGCGAAGGGTATTTTGCTGAATCACGTTGAAAATGACGATGAAGAAGCTCCCCAAGTCTTTATCCGATATACCAATCCACGCATGGTTTACAAAGAGCGCAGAATTGCGGTTGAACCGGAATGGGTAAGTGCGGTTGATGATTATATTGAACAATATAATTTAACCAATGAGCTGTTTACCTGTACACCGCGCAATTTGGAATATATTTTAAAAGACATCGGCGCTGAAGCTGGATTAGATCCTAGCTTAGTCTCTTTTGAAAATCTCCGCTGGGTATCTGCCCTGAACGATTTCAAAAGCGGCATCGAGCCTGATATTATTCGTGAGAAAATGGGACTCTCTAAAATTACTTGGCGTGAGACCAAGCACAAGTTAGAGCAACTGCGGGTTATTCAAGAAAAAGAAATTCAATAATTTTTAATATTTTATAAATAAACAAAAAAGGGTGATTTCGAAAATTCGAAATCACCCTTTTTTGTTTTACTTAGTTAGCCTCAATCTAGCCAAAACGGCCGATTGTCGGTGAAGGTACCGATTTCCCGTTCATACTTACAGACAGCTTGCTGCCTTTACGACGGAACTTCAGCGGTACATGTGCCATACCGATCAAAGATGTTCCAGCGCCATTCAAGGTAATGCTGGTAATCGTACCGACCTCTTTACCACCCTCCAAAACCGGAGAGCCGACAGCGGGGGTCGCCCCATCATACGCCATTTCAAAGCGCACAATTGTATTTTTCGGCGATTCAAACGCTTTGATATAACCTGCTCGGCCGACAAAGAATGGTTTCCACAATTTGACACTGTTGCCGTAGCATGCGCTATCTGGGTCGATTTTTCCGCCAACCTCAGCACCGATCGCCACAATTCCTTTCAAGGTCCGTGCCCGATCCGTCGCTTCATAGCCAACCGGTGTTGCGCCAGCTTTCTTTAAGGCTGACCAAGCGGCTTCAGCTTCAGCAACCGGTACAAACAGTTCAAATCCGTCGTTCCGGCCGACATTACCGCCAGAGCGAGCATATTGTGCAACGCCCGCTTTTTCCAAAACGGCAGCCGCTTCTGGCCCTTGCAACGAAAGCATGACCCAGTTCGCTTTTGAATCGCCACCAGACACATAGGCGGCCGAAGCTTCAAATAGCTCACAAGGGGCAACTTTTGCGGCCGGGTTATCCGCATCGATCATCACACTGCCGGCATTGACAGCTTGTAGCCATGCGCTGACCTTAGCGGCACTTTCATCGTTACCCACAATCACATACTCGTCCGCACCGGTCCGAGAAACGGTCACAATGTCTAACACGCTGCCTTCAGGTGTTAACAAAAAGCCGAGATTCGATTCCCCTTCTTTTAGCCGAGCAACTTCATTGGTGTAAACCGCATCTACAAAGTCACGTGCGTTAGGACCACAGGCAACAAACACAGACTTGGTGCTTTGGTCAATCAAAGCTGCTCCGGTATGAATCGCGTCCAATTCAGCATCGACATTGCCGTAGTTAGCGGCAACACCGTCGGTTGAAAGGTTGGCATTCGATTGCACGATAACCTGAGAAATTGCCGAACCAGACTGCATCGAGGTGACCGCATCAAAATCAAACGGGGGCAATGCTTCTCCCTCTGCTTTACCCATACCGACGTAAAATGGTTTCGTCGCAACCACAGCGTCAGATGCGGCCGATTTTGATTTCTTAGGGGCGTCGATCCCATCATTTTCAAGTGTCTCGACCGTCACAGGCCCGGCCAATTTGCCGTAAGCATCATTGCCAATCAGCAAATATCCGTCAGAAAGGTCTTGTAGCAACAGTTTAGCTGTTAAGCCCGCTTGCCCACTAGCAAAACGTAGCCAGTATGCATCTGCTGATTCACGCATGACGGTCACAGCGGTTAATTCACCGTTGACCATCAAAGCACTTGCGACAGAGTCTCCGTCGGCACATTCAGCCACGTTGCTTGCTAGGGCCTGATTTAGGAATGATCCGGCCGCTGATCCGCGCACCCGCATCGTTGCATCTTTTGCGGCCGCTTTCTCATCCGGTTGCTTGGTCAGTTCATGGACCAAAGCACGGGCTTTCGCCAACGCTTCTGTCTTTACTTTAGATCTACGGATCCGTTTACGAATTGGACCCCCGTATTCGAGTGGCACAGCGCCGTTGACAATGGCTGCGATCGCATCTGCCAGTTTGTCGATTTCTTCATCACCAAAACCGCGTTGGCTTATCCAAACGGTGCCTAACCGCAGGCCGGAAGGGATAAACGCCGAGCGGTCACCCGGGATCGTATTCCGATTGGTGACAATACCGGCGATATCAAGTAGGCGCGCGGCCGAGTCACCTTCTAGCGCTAGCCCATAATGATTTTTTGTACCGGTCACATCTACCAATAACAAGTGGTTTTCTGAACCGCCCCCTACAATGCGTAGACCATTTTCGGCCAGCTTATCTGCCAAACGGGTCGCGTTTCGCATGATGCGGTTTTGCAATTCAACAAATTGGTCAGATTTTGCCAATTTTAAAGCCAAGGCCAAGGCGCCAATCGTATTAAAGTGAGCGCCACCTTGTTCTCCGGGGAATACGGCTTTATCTATCTTTAAGCCGATATCTTTCCGGTGGGTCATCAGCATCGCCCCACGTGGGCCACACAGCGATTTATGCGTGGTGGTCATCACACTGTCAGCGATACCGATCGGTGATGGGTGATGTCCGGCCGCTACTAAACCGGAGATGTGAGCGATATCTGCATGGAAATGGGCCCCAACTTCGTCAGCGATCGCGCGGAAAGCGTGCCAGTTAATAATTCGCGGATAAGCGGAAAAACCAGCAACGATGACGGCCGGTTTAACTTCAAGGGCCATTTCGCGAATCTCTTCATAGTCTAGCTGTTCCGTTTCTGGGTCTACCATATAGCTGACCGACTTGTAAATCGATCCGGACCGATTCACCGGTGCTCCATGGGACAAATGACCACCATCAGACAGCTTGAGCCCCATAATGGTTGCACCAGGCTTAATGATGCCTGTATAAAGCGCAGAATTTGCCGGTCCACCAGAAAGAGGCTGTACGTTTACATACATCTCTTCAGGTTTGACACCGTTGGCGGCAAAAAGTTCGGCCGCCCGACGGCGACACAACGCCTCTACCACGTCTGCATATTCAACACCCTTGTAGTAACGCGGGTCACTGTTGCGGCGATAAATGGCCAATTCTTTCTCAAAATCGACAATCTCTTCTTCGGTTTGAAGGCGGCTGCTTTCGCGCGGGTACCCTTCAGCGTAAATATTCCCAAACTTGCTACCCATCGCCTCTTCAACGGCGGCGGGGGCTTCACTTTCAGAAGCGATCAATACAATCGTTTTTTCTTGACGAATGCGTTCGCGTTCTAAAAGCTCGTGAAGTTCTGGGTCGAGGTCGGCTACCGTTCCACGAAAAATAAAATCTTCAGACATCTTTTGCTGTTCTCCAAATAAATAGTTTGGGTGGTGGGCGATCTAGAACATCGCCTCTGGGTAACACATCAATCATATTTTTAATCGAGGTGTTAACTTATGAGGAATGGATGATTCGCTGCAAATGCGCTTTCACATTCCCGAGGTCTATCCAGTACTGCGCGGCGTAACTGTCGGCCGAATTCAATTGACATGCAGTACCCCATACAAAGGGGGAAACCATGTTTGAACTTGTTCGTTGTTTATGCCCCTTTGTACTAGTGTTTGACCTAACAACTATTGCTGGGTAAATGATTAAAACAAACACTTTAGGCTTCGCCATTCTAAAACAACTACCATTCAAAAGAAGTTTGGCGAAGCACTAGGTTAGTAATTCGATGAGTTTAACATACCATTTTTCACACTTCATTAGTCGGAATGTCCATGAAAACAGCTTATTACAATTTAATCACTGTTCATTTTGATTGACAGTGACGCTAGTCATGGTAGAAACAGAGGTGTGTTTTTGCACTTTATCCCCACATGACCTTTTCCCTAGAGTGATAAAATGACCAAAAGCTATTATAAAATTCATGGTTACAAAGATGCATTTATCTAAATAGTTGAGACAATGCAAAACGATCAAAAAGGTATGCTTTACTTGGGGCAGTTATTTAAAGTTCAGCCCTTATTGGTTCTTGGCCCATCGACGGCCTAAAAATAGACTCAACTCTTTTATTCATTTCCACCTATGTTTGAAACACTTCAATCTTTCAACCTTACCTCTATCAATCTAACACTCTTCCTCATTGCGATATTTGCGTGGGGGATTAAATATTTGCTGAAATGGCTCGCTAGGCGATGGGGGAAAAACCCCTACACATTACTGGTTGTACGAATTTTAGATGCGGCCGTCATTCCGCTAACTCTCATATCGGCCGTTGTCATTATTTTCCAATCGGTCGATATAACCGACTCTTTTACTGATCGTGAAGAGCAACTGCGAAAAATAACGTTTTCGGCCGTCATTGTGCTCGCCACCTTTACCCTCGCCCGCACCGGATCGATCATTCTAAAATGGTACTCTGACACCGTTGCGAAACGAACCAAAACCACCTTAGACGATACATTTGCCCCGTTGATTAACCGCGTATTGACGATCGGTATCTACATTGGTGGATTGTTGGTTTTACTTGAAAGCTTAGACATCCCCATCAGCCCAATGCTCACCAGCTTGGGGTTGAGCGGTTTAGCCGTCGCCCTGGCGCTGCAACCGACACTCGAAAGCTTTTTCGCCGGACTTCAGGTATTAACCGACCAAGTCGTCTCTGTAGGGGATTATGTAGAGCTTGAGGGATTAGAAGGGTATGTGATCGAAATCGGTTGGCGCAGCACCCGCATACAAACCACCCAGCGCAATTTGGTCATCGTCCCCAATTCAACACTTGTTTCCGCCATCATCACCAATTACGATGCGCCCGTCCGAGAAATCTCGGTCATTATTCATGCAGGGGTTAGCTATGAAAGTGATCTCGAACAAGTTGAACGGGTATCCCTTGAGGTGATGAATGCGGTCATTGAAGAATCGAGTGATGCGGTTGATAACCGTTTGCCCCATTTTGGATTTGAATCATTTGGTGATTCAAATATTAACTTTTGGGTTTGGCACTATGCAAAGAGCAAGGCGGCTCAGAAGCGTTTGACCTCCCTTATCATCAAGCGGCTGCACCAACGATTTGTGGAAGAAGGGATCGAAATGAATTACCCGGTGCGCAAAGTTGTTTATGATCCACCGGCTTAGTTTAAAACTTAGATTGACCTGAATTGCAGGCGCCCCCAAAAGCCGCTTAGCCATTCATCGAAATACCGTGCAATCCTTAAAACGAGGCTATGACCTAGATCATGTATGGCCTATGCACGTTCGCCTTAACTTCTGTTTATTTTCTATATGGCACCTATCTAATCTTTACAGTGCCGAGTGTCTAGCCATCGCGATGCAGCCGAAAATTGCAGCCAGCATGGCCAATCCAATTCGAACATAATGAATCATAATCCATTGGTTCAGCTTGGCCTGTACTTCAGCAACTGCAATATCACCATTCGCAAATGCGGTGTTTGCTGGCACAAAATAAGAGAAGGTCATGATTGCTACAATAACAATGAGCAGGCAGCTGACAAGCCAAAGATTACGGATGCTAGCTTCAGACCAGCTCACCACGACGGCCCCTATTAACCCGATAAATGCGGGGACAACAATTAAGGGGATGGCATTCGAAACAAACTGAACATTTTTGCCATACCACGCCAAAAACTCAGCCGGCGGCAAGCTTCTCCAATACCCACCCAGAGTCACACCAATCGTTATCATAACACCGGAGAATCCCGCGGTGCTACATATCGCCAAAGTATAAAATACAAGTCTCAACATTTTTTCAGTCTCCAAAACTTTTTTTTCGCATTCAACCGTTTGTTATTTCTGCACTCCGGTAGATTCTTGTGTCATGCCGATGATCATCATCGCTGCGGCCGCCAACGTTAAACCGGTTCGAACCCAGTTCCAAAACCCCCACCTTTCTACTTCATCGGCCACTTGAGATAGTGCGATTGTTTTATCGATTAAGATTGTGTTGGTTCCAGCAAAATAGATTGGGAGCAACAAAATCGCAGCGATTGAGAAAATCAGCGCTGAAAACCACAACATTTTTTGAAGGTTTTCATGATTGCTTCTTAAAATCTGGATAAAAGCAATTAGCGTAAAAATGACTCCAAGAATCTCTATGGGCAACAGAACGACGCCAAGCAGTGACCCGTAGGCTGAAAACCAATTCACAAAAGCGATTGGTTCCATATTTCGCCAATTTTCAACAAGTACGACCGATATCAGTAAGCAACCTGTGCCAAATGCACTAGAGCATGTCAGGGCTAATAATTTTGATATGTTCTTGCTCATGCTATCTCCAATTTCAAAGAATTAAAATCATGGCTTACCCCTTTGTGTCATTCGTTGTGGCCACTTGACCGGCAATATAGTTGTCTGAGCAACCATATTGTCTAAAGTATAGCCCTGAACATATAGTTGTCAAGGCAACCAACTGGTCCAGTCCCCAATATTCCCCTTCCCTGAAAGGAAAAATTCTTATAGGAATCCCCCTGTAAAACTCTCAATCAATTCTAAGGGAACCAAATGTACCCGGCCGTCGTTTTATCACCATAGCGCCATTTTCAGGCACATAAAATTGGAGATAAGACAATGAAACACAATAAATTATTTTTAACAATTCTTTTTGCGGTATTTGGTTTGATCGCCTGTGGCGCTTCAGATGCTGCGATGATGTCACCACAAGCAGAGATGAGTAATGAAAGCTATGGTGCAGATTTAAGCGATATGACCGAAGAGTCTGCAAAGCTTGTCAAAGTTTCAACTGCTCGTACTGACTCAAACAATGATCAAGCAGCACCGGTACAGCAAGAGCGGTTGATCATTCGCAACGGAACGCTAAGCATCACCGTTGAAGATACAGAAAAGACGATCAGTCAGATTGGAAGTCTGGCAGAATCGATGAATGGCTGGGTGGTTTCTAGCAACTCGTTTGAATATGGTTCGGGTGTGCGTGGCTCGATTCAAGCCCGATTCCCGGCCGAGAATTTTAACCAAGTGATGGAAGAAATTCAGACCCTTGCGATCGAGGTTGAAAGCGTATCCTCTTCTGGCCAAGATGTAACTGACGAGTTTGTCGATTTAGGCGCTCGCTTAAAAAATCTTGAAGCGACGGCCGACCGTGTAAGAGCGTTTTTACTTGATACAGACAATGTTGAAGAGGCGCTTGCGGTCAACATAGAACTCAGCCGCCTAGAAGGTGAAATTGAAGTCATCAAAGGGCGCATGCAGTTCCTAAGCCAGTCGGCGACCTATTCCACCATTTCAGTTGAAATCTACCCAGACGCCGTCGCCCAACCGATTGAAATTGAACGCTGGTTGCCAGCAGAGGTCGCTGAAGGTGCTGTTGAAGCCCTAGCGGAAACGATGCAAGGCATTGCGAACTTCGTCATCTGGCTGGTCATTTATATCATCCCAGTCGCTTTGGTCCTTGGCCTCCCTACATTCTTCATCGGCCGCTGGTTGCGCCGCAAATGGCAAGCACGAAAATCGGTCGGCCGCCCCTCAATTGTTCCAGCCACGGCCGCGGCAACTTCGGCCGAAGATTAATCTAAAGATTCAACGTTTGGCATTGCCAAACCGATCCCAATAAAAAAGCCCCGCTTAGCAAAATACTAAGCGGGGCTTTTAAGTTTATTTAGGGGGGGCAGTTAGTTGCTACCACCAACTGTCAGTATCGGCCGAATCTGAATAGATATAAGACTTAAGCCCACTGCGATCAAACGGGGACCATTTGCCTTCACCCTGAGCCAATCGGTCAGCAATAATCCATAAAACCATCGGATTAAATCCTAAACCGGTGTGACTACTTAGAACCCCGATATTTTCAGTATGATCAGTCTCGCGTTCAATACAACACTCCCATGCGGCGATTCCATCAGTACGGGTAAATATCGCCGTTGCAGGAACCGGAGGTGGCTGGCTGGCCAATTCAATTAGTTCAGGTGTAATTTCAGAAAGCTCGTGTCCGCTAAAATGCTCGAACAATTTTTTGACATTGGTTGCTTCAGGATTCTTCCCATTAAACGGACTCCCCATCGTGATAACCTGACGCACTAAATCAGGGCGCTGCCTAGAAATCTCACGGGCATAGATGCCGCCTAAACTCCAACCGATTAATGTCGCTTTTTTGCCATGTTTTTCTACGATTTCTTCCAAACGGCGCAGGCTGACCGCATCGGCCGGAACCCCAGCCACCATGTCGATCCCTCGGCCGTAGTTACGCCCCATCCCCCACCCATAGCTTGAATAGCCACGAGATGACAAAAACAGACGCAACGGTAAGGTTGACCAATCTGACGTCAAAAAGCCTGGATAAGCGATGACAGGATGACCATCACCTTTCGGTGCCGCTTGTAAAAACGGAAAACTGAGGCCAAGTGCCCCCAGCTCGTAAAAGGAGCGCCCTTCGAGGGCGGCTAGCAGTAATGAGGGGCGTTTGATCGCGGACATAGGTAAAAAATTTGATAAAAGTGCCATGGAAATAGTGGGGCAACGCATCTGCAATATGAAACCATACCGCATCATACCGTTACTGTGCCTATCATAACGCAAAAAGTCGATATGCGTAACGAACTATAACCTATAACCCCGGTCCTGTAAGAAGGTGTCGTTTGAAATAGGGATTCTTAACGCTCTTATAACTTTAAAAGCAGATGATTTAAGAAAATTAAGCGTAGAAGCAGGATCTTAAGGGCAAACAAAAATTATTTTTTGGCAGCAATTAGATTCCCGTTCCTGATTAGCTCCAAGCCCTTTGCAACAGGTTGACCCAATTGCCCCCCATAATTTTCTCAACATCGGCCGGATCATACCCCCGTTCCTTTAAACGGTCGCCGATTAGATGTAAGTCAGCAACTGAGTTCAACTCGGCCGGAATGTCCGCATAGCCAAACCCACCATCTAAATCTGACCCGATGCCGACATGATCGGCAGAGCCAAATAATTGGCAATAATGGTCGATATGTGCAGCCACAACGTCTAAGGTGACCGTTTCTTTCCGCTCACCTTTGCTCTGATTTTTCTTCAAAAATCGATTGTAAAGAGCGATTCCGATTACACCGCCCCTTTCTGCCAATAGCCTAGCCTGACTATCGGAAAGATTACGCTCGTCCACATGTGGTGCGAGTGTGCGACTGTTCGAATGGCTGGCAACAATGTGCCCCTCGTATTGTTCTAACGCCTGGAATGTGGCCGGTTCATTTAAATGGGTAACATCCAGAATAAACCCGATGTCAGCCATAACTTCCATCAATGCGTACCCCGCTTTGCTAAACCCATCTTTTGACTGACGCCAAGCTCCTTTGGCGTAGCGGCTATCATCCCATGCTGGGGCGATGATGCGGAGCCCTCGCTCCCACCATTCCTCTAGCTCGGCCGGATCACGCACCGGATCCGCCCCTTCCATCATCGGAACGATTCCTAATAATGGTGGTTCGTCTTCGGCCGAGTCAAACTCATAATTTTGATGATTGATAACCTCTTGAAGCTGGACGATATCTCCAACCAAGCGCATCGATTGATTCTCATCCACGATCCGATGGTAATAGTCCAATTGACGCAAACCGACAGCATAGGCCTGATCGGGTGAATTGTAATTGATGTGATGGCAAGGCTCCGTCGGTGGACATGCGAAGATCGAAGCGAATACAAGGCCAACTTTACCTTTGCGCAATTCAGGAAAAGTCACTGTCGCGATTCCGTCTACACAAGGATTCGCTTTTTCATATTCACGGATTTGATCGAGGGGGGCAAAAAGCTCTCGGCCGTTTTCGATGTTACTGTAGGCAAGGTCAAGGTGGGCGTCAACAAGAATAGTCATACACCCAACTGTACCCCATTTTTTTTATCCCATCACCCATCGGGCCCATCTTCAGTTTCAGGCTGAGCATCGGCCGTAACCGATGCACTTTCAGCCAATGGATCATAATGATAAACCGGGCGGATGATACCCACGCGAGAACGTTGGACACCTAATTGGTCCGCCTCGCCGATCGTCATCGTCCCAACAAAAATATCGATTTGGTTCTCAGCGAGGTCCAGCCCGTTGTCGCCAACGATAAATTCGTACTGCCCCAAATAGTTTTCAACGACAATTCTAGTCCCTGGGGGCAAATCCGGGTGACGCACAGCGACCGTTTCCCATGGTATAACCGGCCGGCCAACGCCATATTTGAACACCCAGCGATTATTTGAAACATCTTCAGGGTCATGGTGGGATTTTGGCCAATCGATAGAAATATATCGGCCATCTTCTGTTAAACCGGTCCCTTGCAGCAGCACACCTCGGCCGCCAAAAATAAAGCCTGACCGAAATTTATCCTCTTCCGGCAAGCCGGGCACAACAATCTTCTCGTCGTCCGCATACAGCGGATCTGATTCAAGGGCGAAGGTATAGTGAGAAATAATAAATTTTTCTTCAAACCATTCTATTTCAGATTTAGGTAGCAAATAACCGGCTTTAACCCGCCCACCTTTACGATAAAGCTCATCCCCTTTTGGTTCAAAAGCCAAGTGGCCGCTCTTTGCCTGTGTCGGGTCAACTACGGCCGAGCTTCTAGACAACGCCAGCTTCTTCGAATCCACGACGGAACGATCAGCCTCTAAAGGTCTATAGGGGGTCACATCGGCACGAAACCCTGACAACGAGCTCAAATCGATTGAGTGAGGTTCATCAACCTGTGATAAATCAGAAATTGATTTCGCATCAACAGCTTCTGTTGTAAAAATGCCGAAACCAACAATCATAAGACCGCATATAATCGATAGTTCGCCAAGTAGTTTTATTTTTTTTTGTGAACGATATTCGCCGTGCCACGAGGACACACGAGGCGTATCGCCTGAAATTTTTCCAGATAATGACATGTATTTAAATTGAAATTTCTCGGAGTTGCGTAGGCGGGGCAACTGGTAGGAGTCTCTGTTTTTAACTGTCTCACTCACGTCTTCTTCACGGTACTATGCCCATTCTACAGCACTATGTCAACCCAATAAGACTAAAGTCCTACTAAAAACTAACCGATTCTTAAACATGCATCCCATCAAAATATTTCGGTTTTTTCATGCTTTCAGGGATAATCATCTAAACATTCAATCAACTTTGGGTCTGTAAGCTCACTCACTCAACCCATAGTAATCTAACAGCTAGCTTCTGCAAAAAATTCTATGAACGTATCGATCTACGAAACTGATAAATCCAATGCCTCCCGCGCTTTCGAACTCATGCGCCTCGCTTTTAACGAGCAACGGGGCTTTGTTGACCCTGAACCAAGTATCTTTCGGGGGGATTCGATTCGTTCCATTAGCTCTGACATTGATAAAAAAGAAAAGCGACTGATCGTGGCTCTGCATCGTTCAAGGCTGTTGGGGGCTGTATTTTGTGGTGCGGATAAAAACAATCCAACTGAGGATTTTTATTTCAGCCATCTGGCCATTCGCCCTCGGTACCGTAACAATGGGGTTGGACGGCAGTTGGTCGAAGAGATTGAAAGTACAGCTCGGTCAGAAAAAGCGAAACGGGTCACCTGCGCTGTTCGAATAGCCTTACGCCAAAATGTCTCCCTCTTTGAGCATTTGGGATATGAAATTGTTGGTGAAGGGACACATGCTGGCTTTGACTCTCCTACTTATTATAATATGGCAAAAGTGTTGTAGACAGATGGTTTTTCCACTGATAAACACCCCATGAAAAAAGATAATTGACGCTCTACTTTTTAGGAATGGTCTTTAGATCAAGAAACTTATGATTCAGGCAAGCGACACCCTGGTTAGGCTCAACGAAATTATAAAAAAGAAGCGAATTCGGATTCCCGGATTTCAGCTCACAGATGAAGGGATTCTTTTTGCTCTAAACCAAGGGGGGCTGTCTGAGGATACATTGAGCAAATTTAACCGGTTGCTCGAAGCGTATCAATCGGGGCAGCAGATCTACGGCTCTCATTTCAACAACCCTCTGCTCATACGTTTAATCGAAAGTTTCTTGGTTTTCGCTCGTTCTACGGCCGAAAGCACGATACCCCTCACCGCCTCTACAGAGTCAAATCCGCTAACCACGCTGGCACGCAACACCAACGAGCAGCTATTTCTTAACAATATCAGCTCGGCCGAGACCCCTCTCGCTCCATTTCTAGGCGTATTAAAACCAAACCAAGTGGCATCACTGTTTAAATGGAAAACAAAAAAGGGGAAAAACCGAACCGTGGTTTTGCCAGAGCCGGTTGAAAATGGAGCGTTTTTGCCTTACACCTACATTTCGTGGACGGTTGAAAAAAGGATGTATCTAGTCACCAAGCGAGATAATTTGTTGATGGGGCTTGAAATGAGCTTTTCTCAGCTAAAACCAAGAGGTAACGTGCCACGCATGGGGCTATGCGATTTTTGCCACGGCCAATACAAAATCCACGAAACCGCATCGATAACGGCAAGAGTGCCGACTAGCAAACTGCCACCGTACCAAAGCTATAAATCGGTTGGGCGCTATATTTGTGTAGACCATGTTAGCTGTAATCAAAAGTTATACAGTAGCAATAAAGCGGACCGAATCGCTCAGTTTGTAGAATCGGTCAATCAAAACACCCCGCTCATTCTCTAAACGCTCTCCCTTATCCCCCATACAAAGAGTTAAAACGGAATATCGTCGATTGATTGAGGCACAGCTTCACTAGTTGGCTTTGGCAAGAAATTGGCAGCGGTAACAGCCCGCTCCCCGGTCTCCGCCTCTATTTGCTTGCGTGCATTGCCAGCCACCCGGCCGCCGCGTTTTGCAACCGCCTTGTTGGGCTCAAACCCCTGTACATCTTCAACGCGCACAATTTCTGTGGTCGTAACTTCCCCCAGCATCGTCAATACAAGCTCAACTTGGCTCATATGATCACGCAATGAATGCTTGGCTAAGCCTTTTAGCTCTTTATGCTGTTTATTGGTTAAGCCAAATGTTTCTCTTGAAATAATTGAGGTCAAAATCGCATATTCTCGGCCGACTTTTACCCCACGTGCGGCCCACTCGTCCGTTAGCTCTTCCCGGACGATAATCGACTTCAAACGAACATCGATCCAATCTTCAGGATATCCTTTGTCTCGGTAAATCTGACGTGCGCGATCAATCGCCTTTTGTGGGTCTTGCACCTCTTCGATTCGCTGCTTAGCCAGCAAAGCCAATTCACACTTCAAAGCTTCCACTTTTTCTACTGACCCATCTGGTGGCTGAATCGACTGCACGATGCGAAAGACCCCATCAACGGCCGCACAATCTTCTATTCGATTTTTTCCATCTTGGCCAAGTAGCCGAAACCCTCTTGTGACAGCCCCCATAGCTGGGTCTTGACGCCGCAATTGCCGCCAATCATCTTTTGGCTGCTCACAGCCGGTCAGCAACGCAACAACGTCCGTGACCGAAAAATACCACTGCTCCGTTTCCTCATCATAGATACGCCTAAGCTCTCTTTTGTTTGAATGATCTACTTTGTTCATTTTCCCCTTTTTTTCTGCGTTTGAAAGGCGCTTACATTTTTTTGAATTCTTTGGCCAACGCTCGAAACGCCTTTGCACCTTTGCTCATGCGTTCATATTCACCCACCGGCAAGCCACGAAGCGGAGCTTCCGCGATCGCGACATTAAGCGGAATTTTTGTTTTAAACACACTCGGGCCGTACCGTTCACGTGCCGAATGCTCAATCGCTCGTGTTAGCGCGTTTCGCTGATCGATCATCATCAGAATGATGCTAAATGATTTCTTAGCCGTTTTGCTTTTTGCCGCTCGATTCCCCCGCCGTGCCAGCCGGGAAATAAATTGATCAACCGCTCGATAAGAAAAAGGATGCGCCTGTAAAGGAATCAGAAGGTGATCGGAAGCGACAACCACATTGTCGGTGAGCAAGTCGAGGCTTGGTGGCCCATCGATCAGCACCAGATCATAATCTTGACGAACCGTCTCCAACGCATTGCGCAAAAGATTTGGTTCTGCCACATGCAATGTTTCATTTGCTAGGATCAGGTCCAACTTCGGCCGAAGTCGCACAATCGCTTCAGCCGTTTTTGTGGGGTCGCTCAAGCCGGTGCAAATCGTATGTTGGGCCGATGATGGATCAACGCCCCAACCAATGGCTAAATTGCCTTTAGGGTCGAAATCAACCAGCAAAACGCGCTGGCCAGCCCCAGATAATTCTGCGCCCAAATTTTGAGCCAGTGTGGTTTTTCCAACGCCCCCTTTCTGTGACACGATTCCGATAACCATTGTTTTGTCTCGCAAGAATCAATTAATTTGATTCAATCATCTCAACACAAAACAACATTTTAAATAGTGCGTCTTTCCTTTTGGACTATCCTCCGGTACCAATATCCTTCTAAACGATCAAAATCAGCGTGAAAATTCGCTTAAACGGTCAGCGTTTTTTCTTCATTGCAGGAAATTTCTTAATTTCTTCATCCGCAACAAATTGCTGATATTCGGCCGAATCAACTGAGTAAAGGGCGATTTTCCCTTTTTGATTGTAATGTGCGCCCCAACCAAACTTCTTTGTCAGGGCAGAGGCACGCAAACAAGCGTGCCCCTTCTGGTGGAATTCATGCCACAACCGGTCTCGGTTTTGTTCAAGCTCAGCGGCCGGTATTTCCTTCTGCCGAACATAGACTTCAAAAACCAACTCCTCATGATCCATCGTGTAAGGGTGCTCCGTTAAAAGTTGAAACTGAATCATATGTGCAGGAATTTTTTTGCGATTGGTAAATGGTGGGACACCTTCAACAGCGTCCGAATCTGGGGCAATTGTGATAAAAGTGTCTTGATAGCTCATGCGTACAGTCTACAGAACAATAGTTCGACTGTCAATTGCAGCGGTCCTCCCTACAAAGGGTGCAAATTTAAATACGTTCAAGCACGCTAACGCGTCTAAAGTTGCTTTCTAGTGGTCTCTAAAATCCCCTTCTTCTAGATATGTATCTAAACGCTCCTCTTGGTCTCTATTCTGCCAGCAAACCAACACACGCTTTTTTAGAGTCGGTGACAAGTTCTGTGGCAAAGCATCGCGACTAAAAAAGCGGAAACTCAATAACTCGTCTTCCTGCAATTGAATTAATTCGATCTGTGCATCAGACAGCACACCCCCATCAAAAATAAACATTAATGATTCCAAACGTGTTTCAGTTGTCTCGTTGTAATCGATACCGAGTAGACGGCCGGTTTTTATCTGTAGTCCCAGCTCTTCTAATATTTCCCGCTCGCAACAGCCACGGGGCGATTCGTGGGCTTCTACAACACCACCAGGAATTTCCCATGTCGGTTTATAGGATGGCTCTACGAGTAAAATTTGATTGTTTTCATTAAAGAATAAGGCGCCCGACCCCATTCGTTTCTTGGGCAAACTGTTTTGATATTCAAAGGATGACATCCCTCTATTCTGGTGTGTTTTCTCTAGTCTGCACTTTTTTCAAAGCAGCTACTAATTCGTTTACCCGCAGCGGTTTACTCAAATAATCATCCATTCCCGCTTCAACATATTCTGTTTGGTGGTCTGAAAGCGCATTGGCGGTTAACGCAACAATCCACGGCCGGCCGGACAAGCTACCCCCCATTCGATTATGAATTTCTCGGGCCGCTTCAACTCCGTTCATCTCCGGCATTTGTACATCCATCAAAATAATGTCGTACTTCTTCATATCCAAAGCATCTAAAACTTCAATCCCGTTGCTGGCAACGTCCGCCCGATAACCCAATCGCTTAAGCATGTTTAAAGCGACTTTTTGGTTGATGACATTGTCATCGGCCAGCAGAATTGAGAGCGGGTTATCTTGTCCCATATCACGGTCAAACGTCTTCGCCTTTTGTGGGATACGGCGCATGCTATCAGGCGTTTCTAGTAATTCAACCAACATGTCTGAAAGATGATGAGGGCGCAGAGGTATTGTGACGGTTGCTAATTGTGGGATCTCAGAAAGCCCGGATCCAATTTGATTCCGGCCGGTCAAAACGATCATTTTAGCCAACGGATATTTTTCCCGTAATTTGTAGAAGCTTTTTAAATCAAGCTCGGCACTTCGAAATTTATCTGTAATCAAAACACATTCATTCGCAGAATCCCAATCCATAGGAATGCCTTGACTAAATTTATAGCGAATGCCCCATCTTTCTAAATGGTCGATGACCCAGTTTCGATTGGTTTGATTTTGAATATCGAGTAAAAATGGATGCTTAACATCTAAATTTTCAAGCGAATACTGTTCAACCCCTTTATCTGCATCTTTCTCAGCCATCACTGAAAAATAAAAGATCGAGCCTACACCTACCTCACTTTCAACCCAGATCGTCCCCCCCATCATTTCACACAACCGCTTAGAAATGACCAATCCCAACCCGGTGCCGCCAAACCGTCGTGTAATCGATCCATCGACTTGACTAAACGATTTAAACAGCCGTTTGATCCCTTCTTCAGAAATGCCAATGCCTGAGTCACGTAGTGCAAATTCAAGCTTATACCGATTGACCTCTAATTTAGCCGCGGTAATACTCAAACTCACCTCTCCCTCTTCCGTAAATTTAACCGCATTGCCGAGCAGATTGGTTAAAACTTGGCGCATGCGGGTTAAGTCTTGAAAAATATGAATCGGAACATTCCGGTCGATGTTATAGGACAGGTTAAGGTTCTTTTCGGCCGCTTGAATGGATACCAAGTCGATGACTTCTTCTACTGTCGTGCGCAAATTGAGGGATATCGCTTCTAAATCAATTTGATTCGATTCAATTTTAGTGAAGTCCAAAATATCATTAATAATCGTCAGTAACGAGTCTCCACTAAAACGAATCGTGTTCACGATATCCTTTTGCTCATTGTTTAACGGGGTGTCCAGCAAGATGCTGGTCATACCCAAAACACCGTTCATCGGTGTCCGCAGCTCATGGGTCATCGTGGAAAGAAATTCGCTCTTGATTTCATTCGCCAGGTTAGCCTGCTCTTTTAGCTGGACCGCGTCTTCATACAAGGCCGAAGTCTGCAATGACATCGCCATCTGGTCTGCAATCAGATCAAGGATCTCTAGCTGTTGCTGTCCGGCCGGTCCCTTTTCTTCTTCAGCCGGCTGAATCACAGCCAAAACGCCTAAGACCTCATCAGCATGTTTCACCGGCACGACGATTTCGCAGCGGCCGATCATCTCATCTGTTGCCGCAACATGAGCCAATAGAGACTTGTCCTCGAAGGCGGCTTTAAACACCAGCTGTTCGTCACTAAGCTCGAGCTGTTTCGTTTTTAGCGGGGATTGGCTGAGGCTGCCATAAAATTGCATGCTGTTTTTTTCTTGATTAAATTTATAGTAGAAGACATCTGAATAATCAAATAACTCAATCACCTTCTTCATCACAGATTCAACAAGATGGTTCTGATCTAAAGAGGACATGCAGATACTGGTGATCTCTTGAACCAAACTTAATTCTTTGATGTGTTGTTCTAAACGCGCATTGCTTTTTGCAACTTCTCCCTCACTGAAGGCAAGGTTCCGCTCTTGTAAACGCATCCGTTGATCGATGACTGAAAGCAGCAGTGCAAAACCAAGCACAATTAAGGTAACCCCGATAATAGCGATCTGCCCAATCAAAGAAATATCTACCGCTAGTGGATAACTCTCTGCCCCTACCCCGGTTAGCGGGGTAATGACGGCCGCATTCATACCAACATGGTGCATACCGGTAATGGCAATACCCATCACAATGGCGCTGCCGATTTTAGGCCAATCGATTTTTGAAGATGATGTATTCCTAAAGGTAACTGAGAGCCATAGAGCCACAATAGATGCGGTGATGGCAATGACGATAGAGAGAATAAATACCGGTGGACGATAACTAAGAGCCGCATGGAACCGCATCGCATACATCCCCACATAATGCATCGCCCCGATCCCCAATCCCATCAAAAAGCCGCTGAAAACCATGTTGGGCCAAGAGACTTGATTTTTACTAGAGGTATGTAGGGCCAACCCAGACGGAAGCATAGCGATAAGCCAAGAAAAGATCACGATAGGCACATTATATTGCACCGCTACCGGCGGCCGCAGTGCAAGCATCGCTGTAAAGTGCATAGACCAAATACCTGTTCCCATCACAACCGCACCTGCCAAAAGCCAGCGGGTACGCCGTGCCCCCACGGATGAGCTAACCCGGGCAGCCAAGTCTAAGACGGTATAAGAAGCAAGCACTGCAATTAAAAATGCGATGATTACTAATGTGGCATTATGATCATAAACCAATAACTTTTCCAGCATATTCAAGCCTCATTATCCAAAATCAGAATTTATCTCTATTGCTCGTCAGTTAAGATTATTTCACTGTCGATTTTCTAGAAATGAGTGAATGGCCCTATGACCAAAGTGTAAGGTAAGACCTTAGCCCTAATCCAAGGTTATTTTCACGTGAAAAATAAACAGGAAGTCATATCGTCATCTAAAAATCAGCATGCTACGGTTCTTTACCAGTTATTTAAACGTCAGTCCTATTCAGGCAGATACCGACAATAACTAGACTCGATAACTAAAGCGAAAACACTATTGACGCATGAACTTCAGAGAGGGTAGAATTGCGTTTCACAATACAAAACAGTATTTCACAATATGAAACAGGAGTGGTGAATGGTACACACAAAAACAGATAAATTTATTGGGCTGGAGCAAAAATATGCGGCTAACACCTACAAACCGATTGATGTTGTGATCGAACGGGGTGAGGGTGCATGGGTAGTTGATGTAGATGGTAAGCGGTACTTGGATTGCCTAAGTGCATATTCGGCCGTTAATCAGGGGCATTGCAATCCCCGCATTAAAGCGGCCATGCTAGAGCAGCTCGACCGGGTCACTTTGACATCAAGAGCGTTTCGCAACGACAAGCTAGGCCCATTTTTACAGACCCTGAGTGAAGTCACCGGCTACGATATGGCGATTCCGATGAACTCAGGGGCGGAAGCGGTTGAAGCAGCCATTAAAGCAGCACGTAAGTGGGGGTATGCGGTTAAAGGGATTCCTGATAACCAAGCAGAAATCATCACGTTCACCGGGAACTTCCACGGCCGGACTATTTCAGTAATCAGTTTCTCGAGCGAGGAACAGTACAAGGCGGAGTTTGGCCCACTTACTCCAGGTTTTAAAATTGTTGAGTATGGAAATGTCGAAGCATTAAAAGAGGCGATTACGCCAAACACGGCCGCCATTCTTGTCGAGCCGATTCAGGGTGAAGCCGGTGTCGTTGTCCCCCCTGTCGACTTTTTGAAAGATGCGTTTGATGTCTGCAAAGCAAACAACGTGCTGTTTATCGCCGATGAGATCCAAACCGGACTCGGCCGTACAGGAAAACTATTTGCCAGTGACCATGCCGGAATTCGCCCCGACATTATTACCATCGGTAAAGCGTTATCAGGTGGTTTTTACCCGGTCAGCGCAGCCATTGCAGACAAAGAAATTTTAGGGTTATTTAAACCAGGCGATCATGGATCAACCTTTGGTGGCAATCCCCTAGGCGCAGTTGTTGCAAAAACAGCTTTAGATGTGTTAATGGACGAAAACCTGATTGAGCGTGCGGCTGAAATGGGAGAATATTTCATGGGTCGCCTGCGCCGCCTTGAATGTGAGCACATCATAGAAGTGCGCGGCCAAGGTTTATTAATCGGTATGGAGCTGAACGTCCCGGCCCGACCGTTCGCTTACGAGCTAAAGGCGAAAGGGGTTTTGGCAAAAGAGACACATGACAACGTGATTCGATTTGCTCCCCCACTGGTCATTAGCAAAGAAGATATCGATTGGGCGATGGAACATATCGAAGCGGTATTCAATTAAAGAAAGCGGTAGCTCCGATTAAATTCATCAACTAACCAAGAATGCGGCTCACCGACACCTATTCAGGTTGAGCCGCATTCTTGGCTAAAGTTTAACCATATGAACATACACATTTTAGGCGCCCCGATGGACTTGGGACAAAAGCGACGGGGAGTAGACATGGGGCCATCAGCCCTGCGCTATGCCGGTTTAGAAGCCGCAATCAAACGATTGGGCCATCAAGTTACTGATTTGGGGGATATTCAAGTACCCAATCCGGAAAGTGGTCAAGCGGCCGTTGGTGACAAACGAACAAACGCGGTTGCAGAGGTCTGCACCTTAATTTATCAGGCTGGGAAGCAGTGTGTAGAAGATGGCACTTTCGGATTGTTCTTAGGTGGAGATCACAGCATCAGCATCGGCAGTGTCAAAGCGGCCGCCCATCATGCGCCCCAGACCCTCGGTGTTATCTGGATCGATGCACACGCTGATTTCAATACCCCGCAGACCTCCCCCAGTGGCAACATCCACGGGATGCCGGTCGCCGTCATCACCGGTGAAGGTGCTGCACCGCTCGTGAATATAGGGGATGGTGTCGCGGTACCAGCCAAAAATTTCGTACAAATCGGCATCCGAGATGTCGATTCAGAAGAAGCGAAACGGGTAAACGCCTCTGACTTAAACGTCTTTACGATGCGCGAAATCGACACAGTGGGGATGGCCCAAATTGCGGCCCAAACGCTCACGCTTCTAGAGCACTGCGACCGCATCCATGTCAGCCTAGATCTCGACAGTTTAGAACCGGCAGAAGCCCCTGGGGTCGGAACCCCGGTCCAAGGTGGCCTAAGTTACCGAGAAGCCCATTTGCTGGCTGAAATCCTAAGCGAATGCAAAAAGGTTCGCTCTCTTGATGTCGTCGAAGTCAACCCGATCCTAGATGAACGCAATAAAACGGCCGTGCTTGCCGTCGAACTCATTGCGTCTATGTTGGGCAAAAAAATATTATGATTAAAGGGCAATTTGACCCGAGTGCCCAAAATTAACTTCCCTAACTCCTATGTCTATCGTCCAAGCCCCCAACGCGATTGTTATGGTTCGCCCTTGGAAGTTTTACTCGAATCCAGAAACGGCCGCAGACAACGCATTCCAACAAAATAGCGATCAAGCCCCAGAAAAAATCGCCCTAAACGCTCGTCAAGAAGTAGACATGATGGTGGCCACCTTAGAAAGTCACGGGATCACAGTCCATCTTTTCGACGATTATGGGGATTCAGATACACCGGACTCTGTTTTTCCGAACAATTGGTTTTCCACGCATCAAGGGGGTCACGTTGCCCTTTACTCAATGTTTAACCCGAGCCGCAGACGAGAGCGACGTCACGATATAATCGACTTACTTAAAGCCAAATATCGGGTGCAAGACGTTGTCGATTACTCTGGGCTAGAATGGGACAACCTGTTTTTAGAGGGGACCGGTGTGATGGTTTTGGATCATCTAGAGCGGGTCGCTTACACGGCAAAATCCAATCGGGCGAGCGATATCATTCTAGAACGCTTTTGTACCCATTTTCAGTTTGAACCGATGGCGTTTGACACGGCCGACCGCACCGGCACCCCGATTTATCACACCAATGTGATGATGAGTATCGGGACTAAATTTGCCATGCTGGCGCTCAAAATGATTTCTGACCCTAATCGACGCGAAGAAATAAAGCGTCGTTTGCAAAACAGCGGCCGAGACATTATCGACTTAGATTTCGATCAAATCGGGAATTTTGCAGGCAACACCTTAGAGCTTACAGGCAAAAATGGGAAAGTCTTGGTGATTTCTCAACGTGGGTATGATGCGCTGCGTGCAGGCCAAATTCAACAAATCGAGCAGCATGCTGAAATCGTTCCAATTTCGGTCCCTACAATCGAATTGGCAGGCGGCTCGGTTCGATGTATGATGGCTGGCATTCATTTAACCAAACGCTGGACAACAAGCACATAACACCTTTTATATGTCATCTCAAGGCGCACAAGCCGTACACAGAGCGATTCAGCTACTAAAACTATTTGGCACCCGCCAAGACGAATGGACCCTCATTGAGCTTACTGAAACTACCCACTTAAATAAAACGACCGTTTTTCGTCTGTTGGCTGCGCTTGAAAGCGAGGGATTGGTCGAGCGGACCGATCAGAACAACTATCAGCTAGGGCCGGAGATGATCGCCCTAGGTGGTTGGGCGATGGAAAACAATGATTTGGTTCGGGTGACAGAGCCGATGCTCAAAGAGCTTGTCGGCCGGGTGAACGAACGGACAACGCTGGAGCAGCCGATCCTTAACGGCGATGGCAGCTGGTCCATGTTGGGGTTACTCGCCATTCGCAGCAACCATCGCATCACCGTCTCGCAAATATACGGCACACGCCTCCCCATCCATGCAACCTCAACCGGCAAAGCATATATCGCACACCTGCCTAAAGATCAGCAGCGAGCGGTACTTGAGAGCAGCACGATCAACACAATTACAGATCAAACAATCGTATCTATCGATCAGTTGTTGGCTGAATTTGATCTCATTCGCGAGAGAGGATATGCATTGGCTTTAGGGGAATTGGAGGATGGACTATTTGCAACCGGCACACCCCTGTTTAATCATCGGGGAGAGCCCATCGCGGCGATCAGCATGGAAGGGCCAACCAGTCGGGTAGATGAAACAAGGCTGCATGAGCTGGCTCAAGAGCTGATGCTCACCGCCGCTGATATCTCAGCCCGTTTGGGCTGGCGACGAAGTTAGTGAAACCGAAATAATCTTTGCACCATATGCTCACCGATTAAAACGAATCAGCTCCCTACTAAATTATTATCACTGCAAATACGCGGTGCTTCTTAATGCAGCGTATCGATCAGATGCCGCTTTTCGAGCTGAGCAGTTAGACACTGGGACAACCAGCGCAAACTGACCGGCTTCGTGATGTAATCGTTGGCACCGGCCGTCAGTGACTCATGCTGATCACGCGTCATCGACATTGCGGTAAAGGCGATGATCGGAACCTGTGAAAGCTCGATATCGTCCATCGCACGAATATGTTTAATCGCTTCCACGCCACCCATAATCGGCATCTCTAAATCCATGAGAACCATATCCGGCCGGGTGCTTTTCACCTGCTCCAACGCTTCTTTCCCATTTCGGGCCGTGATCACTTCATAATTCTTAGACCCTAAGAATTTAGCGATCGTATCTAAGTAAAGCACGTCATCTTCAACCAACAAAACCCGAATCAAGCGTCGGAATGAGTTTTGCCACGACCGCCCATTAGAAAGATTAACGGCAGTTTGCCATGGAACAGAAATTGTAACGCGAGTCCCGCGCCCCTCTTCACTGTCAATCGATAACAATCCTTCATGAAGTTGGGCGTATTTCTGTACATAGCGCAGGCTAAATTCTTCGTCAACCTCATCGGTGTACCAATCAGCTTTATAAACGTTAACCAGCTCGTTGGCAGGGATGCCGACGCCTGAGTCCCAAACGGTTATATGCAACGTTTCGTATTTTCTATCGCTTGTCAGTTCTAAACCGATCGCACCCTTCTCAGGTGTGAACCGGATGGCATTGGCAAGCAAAATACCCAACATTTTTCGAATATGCTTGTCGTCACACATGATACGAAACATCTCTTCTTCGATCGCTTCGTAAACTTCGATATCTTTTTCGGCCGCTTCTGGTCGCATCACCTCTAGCGAGTCTCGACAAAGCTCGTTAATCGTTACTTTATTCAAGTCAAGCATCGTTCTGGGGCTGGTTGTTACCCGAATCCCCTGAACTTCCATTTCAGTTCCGGTCGCCACTTCTCCGTTAGCATAGGTAGCGGCCACCACCTGACGAATCGTACGACTCAACAAAGATCGTGATACTCGGGTCGCATCGATGCGTGCCTGAACCAAATCTGGGATGCGTGCCTCTAAAATCGCTTCCGTTTCCGCTTCTCGGGTTAGAGCAATAATCGGAATTTGAAACCCGGGCATCTCTTTAATCAGCCCTACAAACTCATCGACTTCCGACCCGATCGCATCTAGCAAGATGATGTCGGTACGACCCATTCGTAGCAGCTTTTGCAAGCTCAGGGGGTCAAAGGCCCAGCGAATCGCATAGGTACGGGCCCGTACGGCCGAGAGCAAACGCTCAATCTGGCTAGCAACCCGCTGCGAGCGAGTCACAATAACTAAATTAATAATTGAGATGCGTTTGGTTTGATTGGTATTGCTAAGAATACCGTTTTCGAATGATTGCTCTAACATTTATTTTTCACCACAGGCCGTATAACTATCGCTTTGCCAAACTTTTATGAATTCATTTAATAATGAATAGAAAGTTGATTCTGATTGACTAATCCATCAGTATTTGATCTAACACTTGTTAACATCACACCCCTTATTAAAAATTCTCATCACGGAATATGCAGTGGGTCGTTAAAAACAAAACTGCGACTGCGTTCCGCTAAAATTTGCGTACAATCTCAGTCCAAATCTATAAGGGTTTAAGCATACAAAATAATGGAGATGTTCCAACAGCTTTCAACACCTATTCTAGGTAAACAATCTTACATGTGGGCTAACCAAAGTTTAGGGGTGACGTAAGTACTGTGGCACCAGAAGGGCCTGGTCTGGCAAGTTTCCCGAGCTAATTTGTTGATAACCAAGGCGGGCCAAAATGGCCGCTGAACGAACAGAATGTTCGGCCGCTGCAAGCTCAATCATCTTGCTCAAATCAGCATCAGATTGAATCTGTTCCGCGATCTCGCTCGGCACTTCCCCGGCCAACAAAACAGGCTCACGCACAGACTCAAAGAGCTCCGGCCAAGTTGGGTTATCGATTTCTCCCGCACGGTCCCACCCTTGTTCCTTTTCTTGTGACCAAACATAGGGTGCGATCAAAACACGTTTACGCCCCGCCTCGACACCAACCAGCAGTTTCTGGGGGGATTGGGGCACATTTTGAGCCACAATATCATGTGTTCTAATCGCTGCAATCGGCAGTTTATGCACCAAGGCCAAGCCTCTGGCAAGCCCCATTCCGATACGCAAACCGGTATAAGATCCCGGACCAATCGCAACTGAAATTCCGCTTAAATCGGCCGGCCGCAACGCAGCATTCTGCAACATTTCATCGATTGATGGAGCAAGTTCAACCGTTTGGCGCAACGTCGCAACCCACCCTTTTTCAGCGATAATTTTATCTTTTTGTTCATCTAATAAAGCGATGGCGGTCCAACGAGATGCGGTATCTATAGCTAAAATTGGCATATGGTGTCATTCATGAAAATGGTGTGAATTTTCTCAGTTTTTGGTCCTAGTACTTCACTAAATCGGTTCTTAAATAAAAGTTGTTCACTTCTATGATCAATCATCGATAGAAAGTCTTGCTTATCATTTACCTAAAGAAAAGATGGTGATTCTAATATCTTTAATCGCCCTAGCGGCCCAATTAAATTAAGACCTTTACTTTAAGGTGGTCGAAGAAACGGCTCTGCTAATTAAGAAAAATGATCATTCAATTGTGCTATTAAATCATCTGATCTGGGACCAAAGCCTTTGATTTGAAAGCTTCGCGTCGATTCATCGATGACTTCAATCTCAATTAGTAACCGATCGTTTGGTAACCAGTCGGCCGCAATTTGTGGCCATTCAATGACAACCGCCCCATCGGCCGCCAATATATCATCTAACCCGATCGTCTCGACATCATCTTCGCTAATCAAACGATAACAATCTAAATGGAATAAAATTTTACCATCTTGGGGGCGGCTGTATTCGTTGACCAGAGTAAATGTGGGGCTTGTCACACGGCCGGTTGTCCCCCAGCCACGCCCAACACCTCGGGTAAAAGCGGTTTTACCCGCCCCCAAACCGCCTATAAGGCACACAACATCGGCCGGTTGCAACAATTGGCCCAGTTTTTGACCAATCAATTCAGTTTCACTAGGACCGTTGGTGTTAAGATTTAGGAAATTCGTTGAATTATTCACAATAAATAAACTCATATTAGGACAAATAGACGGGTAAAGAATTATACCCCTCCTTGAGGAACGTGGTATTATTCCTTTACGTTTTCAGGGAGTTTTCGCCCCCTATTTTTTTATTTCGGAGAGTATTGATGCGGATCTTGGTCCTGTCAGACATTCACGCAAACTTAGAAGCCTTTCAAGCCGTCTTGGCAGATGCTGCAGGCGACTGGGACAAAATTTGGTTTTTGGGAGACTTGGTCGGTTATGGACCGGACCCGAACGAATGCACAGAGCTTTTAGGCAGCTTGGATCATATCGGATTATCCGGCAATCATGATTGGGCTATTTTAGGCAAACTGGATATCGAATCATTTAATGATCATGCCAAATCGGCCGTTTTGTGGGCCCGCGGCATCTTAAAAGATGATGCTCGTGAGTTTATTGACAGTCTGCCCCCTGCCATTGTGCCTGACCGAACCTTTTCACTGGCCCATGCGAGTCCACGTCAACCTGTTTGGGAATATATTTTAGACCGCGATACGGCCGCCATAAACTTTCATCATTTTCTGACCCCCTATTGCTTGGTTGGCCACACCCATGTGCCGATCATTTTTGAGCTTACCGATAACAAAACCTTTATCACATACCCAGAATACAATACTGAAGTCAATCTAAACGGGATGGGCCGATCGATCATCAACCCTGGTAGCGTCGGCCAACCGCGAGACTCTGACCCCAGAGCCGCCTATGCGTTTTTAGATTTAGATAAAATGACTTGGGAATTTAAACGAGTCACCTATGATGTAGAGGTCACCCAGCGGCGCATGGCTGAACACGGGCTTTCAGACCGCCTCATTACCCGTCTCACCTATGGCTGGTAAGCAAGCAGATTCATCGCACTAAAGCTACCCCTTTCTGAAAAAACAAACGACCTACACCCCAACGAAATGATAATTCGCTCCGCCTGAATGTACAGGGGCGATAAACCGATTTTCCGTCGTCATTTTCCTAACCCCATCATCCCAACAGCAAAGAGTTAGGGGCCAAATACAGTTTTGGGGCTTGACAAAGCGGAACATATAGATAAACTTCTATACGTATGAACCAACAAATCTTGTTTGCCAAAGCGATTGCTGATGAAACCCGTCAGAAAATTATGCAGATTCTTTGCTGTAGTTGGCTGTCGGTCAATGACATCGTCGATAAATTAGGCAACAATGTTTCACAACCAACTGTTTCTCACCACTTAAAAATTCTAAACGACGCCGGGTTATTGCAACGCCGTAAAGAAGGTAAGCAGGTGTACAACAGCTTAAACCAAGAGCAAGTATCAGTTTGTTGTGGACAATTATTGGTTAAATTCGCCCCAGAGTTGGTGGCGAATGATAAAGTTTTAGTTGAAAATTAGCTTTTTTTTGCCCAAACATATAGACGGTCATCTATTTGATTGGGCGGAGGATTATAAAATGCAAGTATCAAAATTTCTTGAAATCGTAAGAGAACAAAACAACCTTCCGATGTTGTTTGAATTCCGCCCTGGTTCAATTGTCCCCGGTGGATATCATGTAACTGAAATAAAAAATGCGACCTATGAAACGATAGATTGTGGCAACAGTCTGCACACGTGGAAAGAAGTCATTGTGCAGGTTTGGGTTCCTCAGGAGGCCGCGGCCGAAGATCCCCACATGTCGGCCGAGAAATTCCTAAAAATCTGGGATGTGGTTGATTCTCGCTTAAACCTGTATCAAGATGCAGAAATTCGCATCGAGTACGGCGATAGCCAGCACGTTACATCAAACTATGATGTGCACGGCTTTAGCGAAACTGAAGATGGGCTGATTGTACAAATGGCCCCACCACGTACCATGTGCAAGCCGCGCGAAATATTGGTCCCATTGCAAGATTTTGCTCAGTCAACATTAGAAGCGGTTTCTTGCTGTTCGCCATCCGGCCGAGAAGAAACAGTCATTCCATTGAACGTTGCGGCCGATGGCGGTTCCTCGTGCTGCACGCCATCTGTAGAAAAAGAAGCAGTCTCAGTTTCAGCAGCGCCTGTTACCAGTTCTTCTTGCTGTTAAAAACAACTCCCCCTAAGATCACTGCCTTCGCCAAATTTCACATGGCGAAGGCAGCAATTAAAAGAATAAATTATGCAAAAACATACTCAAAATGTTTCTAAAGAATATTCAAAAGCGATAGAGGATGGGGCAAAAACGATCGTTGCAAACACAGGCAAAGGGAAGTTTGCAGGCTATGAACGGTCAGACGTAGATCAAGTTTCTGAAGATATGTTGCAATACTCGTTTGGGTGCGGCAATCCTCTCGCATTCAGCCAAGTTCAACCGGGTCAAACGGTGCTAGACTTAGGCTGCGGGGCAGGGCTTGACTTATTACTAGCAGCACAGAAGGTGGGCAAAGACGGACGAGTCATCGGCGTCGACATCAATGAAGACATGCTAGAGCTTGCTGCTAAAAATTGTCAAGAACATCCACAAATTGAATTGCGTCAGGGAGTGATCGAAAACCTTCCTGTAGAGTCGAATTCGATTGACTGGGTAATTTCCAACTGTGTAATCAACCTGTCTGAGGACAAACAAAGCGCTTTTAATGAAATTGCGCGGGTCCTAAAACCTGGTGGAAAAATGCTTGTTTCCGATATTGTCGGTGAAAACATTCCGGCTTGGGCCCGATATAGCGGTGCGGTCAAAGCCGCTTGTGCAGGAGGTGTCATCTCTGAATCACAATATCTTGAAGGGTTAGAAAAAGCGGGACTGACAGGGGGAAATGTGCTTGCTCGCCAATATTATGATGCCAATCAAATCGCCACGATTGTCTCAGATGCAGCACCCACTTTTTTAAGCAAGCTCCGTTGCTGCGGAAATAATATACTTCACTCACTGCTCACTCGAATTGTTAGACCGGTTGCTCAAAATATTTGGAGCGCAAAAATTTCGGCCAGCTTGGCCCAACCCTGATCGGTCTATTTTAAACCTTAAGCGGCACGCTTAAATCGACCCTTGGAAAGTTAAATTTTCCAAGGGTCTTTTGTCTTTAAGCTATGCGGAAACTCTATTACGGCTGGTGGATCACCATCACCTTCGCCATTACTGAAACTGTCTCGTGGGGCATTATCTTTTATGCCTTCTCTGTTTTTATTACGACGAACGAAGCTGACTTTGGCTGGACACGGGCGCAGATTACCGGCGCTTTTTCGCTGTCCCTGCTCATGACAGCCGCCTTCTCTTATCCAGTTGGCTGGGTTTTAGACCGCTATGGCCCCCGGCTATTAATGACGGCCGGGTCGATCTTGGCGACGGTGCTCATTTTCACGCTGTCCTTCGTTGAATCGCTGACGATGTTTTACGTCGTTTGGGCGGCGCTAGGAGTAACGGCCGCAATGGTGCTTTATGAGCCGTCTTTCGTGGTAGTGGCTCGCTGGTTTACCCATTACCGGCCGCGGGCTTTGGCGATCATCACCTTCGCCGCCGGGCTAGCCAGCACCATATTTCTCCCTTTAACAGATTATTTAATTCGTAACGTCGGCCGTTCACAGGCTTGGCTGATCTTAGCTGTGATTTTAGGGGTTATCACCATTCCGCTACACGGACTCATACTACGCCCGAATCCTGAAAGTATGGGGCTATTACCAGATGGGGAGCCAAAGTCACCGCTCAACCCAAACCACCAAAACAATCGGCACATAAAAAACACAACGGTAGAGCAAGCCTTAAAACAGCCCTCGTTTTGGTGGTTTGGGCTAGCGTTTGCCTTATCTGCATTAGCCGCAATCGCTTTACGCGTCCACTTTATTCCTTATTTGATTGATGGGGGGTATTCGCCTGAATTTGCAGCATGGGTGGGTGGTGTGATCGGAGCGATGCAGGTCGTCGGCCGGTTAATTTTCGCCCCTGTAGGGGAACGAATCACCCTCAAAACAGTGGTGATTTTTATCTTTTTGATCCAGGCAGCGAGCATTATTCTGCTACAGATCTTCCCGACAATCGTTGGTATTTGGATATTTGTTGTGGTGTTTGGGGCCAGTTATGGGGCCACGACATTGGCCCGCACAGCGATGTTGGCCGACCTTTACAACGGGGAGAATTACGGCCGAATTAGCAGCATACAAATTACCGGATTACGAATTGCAAATATGCTGGCACCTGTAGGGGCGGGCATTTTGTATACACAGGCCGGTAACAGCTATGGGCCGGTATTACCGGTTCTAGTTGTTTTCTCGCTATTGGCGGCCGGGGCTATCACCCAAGTGAAACAGGTTTAAA